>JASHQP010000731.1 GCA_030039095.1 Streptosporangiaceae bacterium | reverse complement strand
GACGACCACGCTGGCCCCGTCTCCGGCGCCCCCGCGCACAGCGTCGCCGGCGCGTCCCA
The DNA here is from genome assembly GCA_030039095.1 of Streptosporangiaceae bacterium. The sequence goes on along the minus strand of JASHQP010000731.1, from coordinate 34,370 downwards.
GAGGTGGGCGACGATACGTTCCGTCTCCAAGTCGATCGGCCCTGACCTGCGGCTTGCCGTCATGGCCGGGGATGCGGTGACGATCTCCCGCGTCGAGGGCCGGCAGGCGCTGGGCACGGGCTGGGTGAGCGGCCTGCTGCAGGAGATCGTGGCGGAACTGTGGGCCGACCGCGCGACCGGGCGGCTGTTCGCCCGCGCCGCGGCCGCGTATGCGCAGCGCCGCGGCCACCTGATCGACGCGCTGGCCGCCCGCGGTGTGCCGGCCGTGGGGCGGTCGGGGCTCGGGGTCTGGGTTCCGGTGGCGGACGAGCCCGCCGTGACCGGCGCGCTGCTCGAACGCGGCTGGGCGGTGGCCCCGGGTGAGCGGTTCCGCATGGCGTCCCCGCCGGCGATCAGGGTCGGCACCGGGACGCTGACCCGCGAGGAATCCGTCCGGCTGGCGGCCGACGTCGCCGGTGCACTGGCTCGGCGGCCGCGCCGGACCGACTGACAGCGGGGCCGGCAGAGACGGCGAGACCGGCCCACCGGAGCGCTTCCGGTGAGCCGGCCTCGTGTCTGCAGCCTGGCGGCTGGGTCAGGCGGCGACCGCCGCGTGGGAGACCGCCGGCTCGAGCGCCAGGTCGAGCACCTCACGGACGTCGCTGACCGGGTGGATGTCCAGCTGGTCACGCACGCCCTCGGGCACGTCCTCGAGGTCGGGCTCGTTGCGCTTGGGGATCAGCACCGTGGTGATGCCGGCCCGGTGCGCGGCTAGCAGCTTCTGCTTGACGCCGCCGATCGGCAGGACCCTGCCGGTCAGCGAGACCTCGCCGGTCATCGCCACATCGCTGCGGACCAGCCGTCCGGACAGCAGCGACGCCAGCGCCGTGGTCATGGTCACCCCAGCGCTCGGCCCGTCCTTCGGTACCGCGCCCGCGGGCACGTGCACGTGGACGCCGCGGTCCTTCAGGTCACCGACCGGCAGCTCCAGCTCCGCACCGTGCGAGCGCAGGTAGGACAGGGCGATCTGGGCCGACTCCTTCATCACGTCACCGAGCTGGCCGGTGAGCGTGACGCCGGTGCTTCCGGTCTCCGGGTCGGCCAGCGACGCCTCGATGAACAGCACGTCGCCGCCGGTTCCGGTGACCGCGAGCCCGGTGGCCACGCCCGGCACCGCGGTGCGCTCGGCCGACTCCGGGGTGTGCCGCGGGTGGCCGAGGTAGCTGTGCAGGTCGTCCGGGCCGACGGTGACAGGGAGCTGCGTCTCGCCGGAGGCGATGCGCGCGGCGATCTTCCGCAGGACCCGGGCGATGCTCCGCTCCAGCGCGCGCACGCCCGCCTCACGGGTGTACTCGGCGGCCAGCCGGTGCAGGGCCTCGTCGGTCAGGTTCACGTCGGCGGCCTCGAGCCCGGCCCGCTCGAGCTGGCGGGGGAGCAGGTGGTCGCGGGCGATCGTGACCTTCTCGGCCTCGGTGTAGCCGTCCAGCGGGATCGGCTCCATCCGGTCCATCAGCGGCTCGGGTATGGCCTCGGCCACGTTCGCGGTCGCGATGAACAGCACGTCGGACAGGTCCAGCTCGACCTCGAGGTAGTGGTCGCGGAATGTGTGGTTCTGCGCCGGGTCCAGCACCTCGAGCAGCGCCGCCGTCGGGTCGCCGCGATAGTCGGTGCCGAGCTTGTCGACCTCGTCGAGCAGGATCACCGGGTTCATCGAGCCCGCCTCGCGGATCGCGCGGACGATGCGGCCCGGCAGCGCGCCGACGTAGGTACGCCGGTGGCCGCGGATCTCGGCCTCGTCACGGACGCCGCCGAGCGCCACCCGGGCGAACTTGCGGCCCATGGCCCTGGCCACGGACTCGCCGAGCGACGTCTTGCCGACGCCCGGCGGCCCGGTCAGCGCGAGCACCGCGCCGCTGCGGCGGCCGCCGACCAGGGCGAGGCCCTTGTCGGCCCGGCGCTTGCGCACGGCCAGGTACTCGATGATCCGGTCCTTCACCTCGTCGAGGCCCGCGTGGTCAGCGTCGAGAATCGCGCGCGCTCCCGCGATGTCGTAGGAGTCGTCGCTCCGCTCGTTCCACGGGATCTCCAGGACCGTGTCGAGCCAGGTGCGAATCCAGCTGCCCTCGGGCGACTGATCCGAACTGCGCTCGAGCTTGCCGGCCTCCTTGAGCGCCGCCTCCTCGACCTTCTCCGGCAGGCTGGCGGCCTCGATCCGGGCCCGGTAGTCGTCCTCCTCGGTGCCCGGCTTGCCGTCGAGCTCCGACAGCTCCTTGCGGATCGCCGCGAGCTGCTGGCGCAGCAGGAACTCACGCTGCTGCTTCTCCATGCCCTCGCGGACGTCGTTCTGGATGGTCTCGGCGACGTCCAGCTCGGCGAGCGCGTCGCGGGCCCAGCCGGTCAGCTTCTCGAGCCGCTGCTCCGGGTCGACGGTCTCCAGCAGCTCGTTCTTCTGCTCGGAGGTCAGGTACGCGGCGTACCCGGCGCTGTCGGCCAGCGCCGACGGGTCGGTGAGGTTCTGCAGCACGTCGATGACCTGCCAGGCCCCGCGCTTCTGCAGGATCGACGTGGCGATGGTCCGGTACTCGCGGGCCAGCTCCTGGGCTCGTGGGGTGGCCGATGGCTCGTCCACCACCGTGCCCTCGACCCACAGCGCGGCGCCCGGACCCACGGTGCCGGAGCCGATCCGCACCCGGGACAGGCCGCGGATCACAGCGGCGGGCTCGCCGCTCGGAAGTCGGCCAGTCTGCTCGACCACGCCGAGCGTCCCGACCGATGAGTACTTGCCGCCGATGCGCGGCACCAGCAGCAGCTGAGGCTTGGCGTCGGAGTTCTTCGCGGCGCCAGGCGCGGACGCCGACAGCCGCGCGGCTTCGATCGCTGCGCGAACCTCGGCCCCCGAGATCTCCACCGGAACCACCATGGTGGGCAGCACGACGGTGTCGTCGAGCGGCAAAACCGGCAGAGAGAGGGTCTCGCTCATCAGGTCACTTCCCTGGTTGAGTCTTACTTGATTACATCCATACAGCAGGCAGCGGCCCGGTTTTGTTCCTGACTGATTTCGCGGTCAGCGGACGTCCAAAACGCGTCCGCGCGGCCTCTGGGGAGGGGAACCGTAGTGTCGCCGGCCCGCCGCTGTGGTCCTAGCAACAGCAACGGACCGCCGACATTAATGCCCACTCGGGCGGGCCTGGCGAGATGGCACTCTATGGGCTAGTTTGCGAAGTCCTGGGTCATCCAGACGGTGCCTCCCCGTTGAGTGCTCAAATTTGAGCGGTCGCGCTAGACTGGATGCATGAATCCGACGCGGCTGTTCGTGCTCGGCGCGCTCGCGCGCCGCGGGCCGATGTATGGGCACCAGATCCGCCGGGACGCGCGCATCGACCGGGCCGAGCTGTGGTCAGAGGTGAAGCCGGGATCGCTGTACGCGGCGCTGCACCGGCTCGAGGATGAGGGGCTGATCGAGCCGGTCCGCACCGAGCAGCAGGGAAACCTGCCCGCGCGCACCGTCTACGCGATCACCGCCGAGGGCCGCAGGGAACTGCGGGCCCTGCGCGGCGAGGCGCTCCGCGATCTGGCGCTGCGGCCCGATCCGGTCGACCTGGCCCTTGCCGTGAGCGCGGACCTGGACGAGGACACGCTGCGCGGCTACTTCAGCAGCCGCCGTGAGGCGCTGGCCAGCAGGGCCGCGTTCTTCGCGCACGAGCGCGAGCGGGCCTGGCCCGATCAGACCGTTGCCGATGATCTGATCATCGAGCACGCCATCACCCGGATCGAGGCCGAACTGCGCTGGCACGACTCGGTGCTCGACCGCATCGGCAAGCTGGCAGCGGATCAGGCGCCGGGAGCGGCCCGGTGACGATCCAGCCCCTGCGTCTGCTCGGCGATCCCGTGCTGCGCACCGGGTGCGACCCCGTGACCAGATTCGACGACGCAACCGCCCGGCTGGTCGACGATCTGCTCGAGAACGTCCTGCTCCCCGGCCGGGCCGGCCTGGCGGCTCCGCAGATCGGCGTCAGCCTGGCCGCGTTCTCCTACTACTTCGACGGCCGGCATGGCTGCATCCTCAACCCGGTCGTCGTCGAGACCTCGGGAGACTACGACGGCCCGGAGGCTTGCCTGTCCATCCCGGGCCTGTCCGCACGCTGCCTGCGCGCGATGACCACCGTGGTAGCCGGAGTCGACCGGCATGGTGATCCCGTCACGCTGACCGGCACCGGCGAGCTGTCCCGGGTGCTGCAGCACGAGACCGACCACCTGCGCGGCGTTCTGTTCATCGACCGGCTCGCCGGCCAGAGCCGCAAGGACGCGCTCCGTCAGCTCCGCAGGGCAGCCGCGCCGCTCAGCGGGTCAGCAGGATGAGCTTGCCGGTGGTGCGCCTGGCCGCCAGGTCCTCGTGCGCGCGTGCGGCCTCGGCCAGCGGGTACCGGCCGCCGATGCGGACGTCCAGCTTGCCCTGCGCGATCCACCCGAACAGGTCCCCGGCCCGGGCGATCAGCTCCTCGCGGGTCGCGATGTAGTCGGCGAGCGTGGGCCTGGTGAGGTACAGCGACCCGCCCGTGTTCAGGCGCTGCGGATCCAGCGGCGGAACCGGCCCGCTCGCCCCGCCGTACAGCACCATGCAGCCGCGCCGGCGCAGCGTGGCGAGGCCGGCGTCGAACGTCGTCTGCCCGACCCCGTCGTAGACGACCGCGGCGCCGACACCGGCCGTGACCTCGCGGACCACGACGTCGAAGTCGTCGTACCCGGCGACGTGGTCGGCGCCCGCAGCCCGCGCCAGCTCCGCCTTCTCCAGTGTGGAGGTCGTCGCGATCACGACGCCGCCGCGCATCTTGACCATCTGCGTGAGCAGCAGGCCGACGCCGCCGGCCGCCGCGTGCACGACGACCGGATCTCCTTCGGCGACCGGGTAGGTGTCCGTGACCAGGTAGTGCGCGGTCATCCCCTGCAGCATGACCGCGCCGGCGGTCTCCAGCTCGATCACGTCGGGCACCGGCACCGCGCGGGCAGCCGGAACGATGACCTGCTCGGCGTAGCCGCCGGAGATGCCGGTCCAGGCAACGCGGTCTCCCCGCTGGACGCCCGGCACGTCAGGGCCCACGGCCGCGACAGTTCCCGCGCCTTCGCTGCCCAGCACGAACGGGACGTCCGCCCGATATGGCGGGCGGCCCTCCCGCTGGTAGATGTCCATGTAGTTGACGCCGGCCGCCGTCACGTCGACCAGGAGCTGCCCCGGGCCGGGCTCCGGAGAATCATGCTCGGCGAGCCTGAGGACTTCGGGCCCGCCGTGTGCCTCGGCGATTACTGCGCGCACTGCATTGCCCCTTCCGCGCGAGCCGGTGGTCTCATCGCGACCCTACCGACACAACGGTCATGGCCACGTGCCAGCCTGGAGACCGAAGCCGACCCGGCTGAGACGTTCCCGGCGCACCGTCGCCGCCAAGCGTGAGGGGCGAGTCCTTGGCAGCAGTGGTCCTGGTGACCGGCGGCACCGGCACCCTCGGCCGGGAGCTCGTGCGGCAGCTTCTGGCCGAGCCGGGCGCGCAGGTGCGAGTGCTGAGCCGGCGGCCGGCATCGTCTGCGCACGGCCCGGCCGACTGGGTCACCGGCGACCTGAAGACCGGCCGCGGCATCGATGCGGCGGTCTGGGGAGCCGACGTGATCGTCCACTGCGCGACCACCCTCGGCAAAAGCGACGTCGCAGCGGCCGAGCGCCTCATCGACGCGGCGCGGCGGGCCGGCCACCCGCATCTGGTCTACATCTCCATCGTCGGGGTGGACCGGGTCCCGGTGGGCTACTACAAGGCCAAGCTCGAGGCCGAGCGGCTGGTCGAGGGCTCCGGCCTGCCCTGGAGTGTGCTCCGGGCCACCCAGTTCCACCAGCTGATCCTGCGCGGCTGCGAGATACTGGCTCGCTTTCCCGTGCTGCTGGTGCCGGCCGCGACGTCGTTCCAGCCGATCGACGCCAAAGAGGTCGCCACGCGGCTCGCCGAGCTGGCCACCGGGCCCCCGGCCGGGCGGGTGCCGGACATGGGAGGCCCCGAGATCTGCGGCGCCGGCGACCTCGGGCGCCGCTACCTGGAGGCCCGGGGGCGCCGTCGCCGGGTGCTGCCGGTCCGGCTGCCGGGCGCGGCCTTCGCCGGTTACCGCAACGGATACCACCTGGCACCCGATCACGCGGTTGGCCGGGCCACGTTCGCGCAGTTCCTCGCGGAACGGTTCGGCCCGGGCCAGGGCCGGCCCGCGACGTGATCGGGCTGTTTACCGGGCTCGCCGTGGACGTCGCGTTCCCGGCCCTCGTCCTGTTGACCGCCGGCAGGGCAAAACGCCCGGTGTAGAGTACGGGCGGTTGAGCGCCGCGTGTGCGGAGGGAGTCAGAGAGTCATGGCCAAGCGATGGAGCGATCTCAGCCCCCGTACCCGCAAGCTGATCATCGTGGGCGGGGTGGCCGAGGCCGGCCTCAAGGCGGCCGCCGCGATCGACCTCAGGCGGCGCGCCGCCGATCAGGTCCGGGGCCCCAAGTGGGCCTGGTTCGCCGGGCTGCTCATCAACTCGGCCGGGCTGATACCGCTGTCGTATTTCGTCTTCGGGCGCCGCAGGGACATCGCGAACTGAACACACCGCCCGGCCCGGCGGCCCGGGCGGCGCGGTGCGCCCGGGCGGCCAGGCCGGGTGAATGCTGTTACTCGTAGGAGATCATCACCGGCTGCGGCGTGTGCTCCATCGTCTGCTTCGGGTTCAGCATCGGCGAATCCTTGACGAAGAAGTCCTTCCAGCCGAAAGGCACCCCCGCGGGCGTGGTGTGGGTGACGAAATTCCACGTCGCCTGCTTCATCGCCGGGCTGCCCTGCCCGTCCATGTCCATGACCACGGCCAGGTCGTCGTTATGGGTGTCGAGAGCCGGCAGGTCGCTGATCTCCCCAGCCTTGAACTCATGCAGCACGAGGACCTTTTGGGGAAGGCGGTATTCCGCGGTGAGCTGGCCCAGCCAGTCAACGACGCTGTTCACCTCCGTGATGCTGACGTTGCCAATCTGCCGCAGCGGCAGCTGGTTTGATTTCAGCGCCCACTCGGGGTCGAGAGCGAGGCCGACGTTCGGCAGTTCCAGCAGCGACTGGTACGCCTTGGCCTGCGCCAGGAAGCTGTCCCGGCCCGGCTGCAGGTCGAGGATCACGTACATCCCTGCCTTGGTCGCGGCGCGTATCCAGGGGCGCAGCGTGGCCACGGGAGTCTCATACGAGTAGTCCCCGGTCGGCCCCGCGGCGGACGTGGCAAGCGTGGTGATGATCTCGAACGTCGGGACGACGGGCGACTTGCTCAGCGCCTGGTAGGACGCTGCCAGCTTCTTGATCCTGGCGACGCTGGCGCTTATGCCCTGCTCGCCGAGCGCCCCGAGCGACGCGACGCCCGGGTGCCCGTAGAGCGCGACCAGCCGGTGCATGGGCACGATGAGCTGGCCGCCGTCCGGCAACTGCACACCGGTCCTGACCACGGCGAGCCGCGAAACAAGCTGGCTCGTCGGCCCGAAGCCGCTCCCGACCGCGATGACGTCACGCGGCTTGGCCCGGGCGATCGTGGTGATCGCGGCCGCGTTGCCGCGCGGGTCGTAGCCCGGCATCGCCACCACCCTGGCGCCGGCCGCCTCCGCGGTCGCCGTGGCCGCCATGGCGACGGCGGGGTTGTTCTTGGACACGAGCACGACCAGGTGGGACAGCGGCTTGGGCGGTGACATCGCGGCCAGCCCGGCCGGGTTCGAGGTCACCCGCGCCCCCGGCATTTCCGCCGAGAGCTCGCTGGTCTTCAGCCCGACGACCAGCACGTTGCGCGGGTGCAAGTCGTTGATCTCCCGCAGCACGGCAAGGGTGCTCGCGGAACTGGCCGACGCCTGGCTGCGGGCCGGCAGGCCGCCGCGGAAGGAAATGATGCTGGCCGCCGTCGCGGACAGCGGCGAGGACAGCAGCAGCGGCGCGTGCGCCCGCTCGGCAAGCGGCACGGCGGCAGCCACGGACGCCGGGTTGTCGTTCGCGACTACCACGCTCGACGCGCATCCCAGCAGCGAGCTCGCGGCTTCGGCGGCAAGCTCGGCCGACGAGCCGGAAAGGACAGACGTGCCCGATATCGGCTGCCGTTTGCAGGCCGAAGGGCCGGCCGCCGATGGGTGCAGATAACCGGCGAAAGCATAGGACGTGGCGCCCACGAGAACGGACAGCGTAATGACTAGCGCGATCGTTGCGCGGTGCGAGATTCGCCGGCGCAGGCGATCACTCCATTGCCCTAGCATGCAGTATTCCCCCCGTGCGTGATGCCAGCCCATTAACAGTTATTGACCGCATAATTGGCTGGCAGCCATTGCTGATGGCAGGGGCTATATCGCCGGGCGCCGGGAAGCGTAAACATTCGAAGCTATGCGACCTATGTGATTGCAGCACAATGCCTCAGTGAATGGCCGGCGTATGGGCGGCACGAGGCCAGCGAGAAGGGTCGTGGAAGGGCGGGGAAAGGCGCGCGGAGCGGCCGGGCCGGCCCATGCCGGGCCGTGGCAGGCACTCGAGCGTGCCGCCGCCGAGCTAGCCTGAGGCTGAGGCGCCGGCGGAGGGGCCCGCCATCCAACTGCGGCACTGCCGCCAACGGTCCCTGCCTGAGGAGGGTAGGAGGCGGTATGCGCGCACCCGAACTGCCCGACGCGCTGACGTTGGCGCTCGATGAGCTGACCCCGCTGGCCGATGAATCCGACGCGGCCGTGCTCGCCGCGCTGCGCGACCGGCTCGCCGCCGCCCGGCTGCGGGTGCTGGTCGTGGGGGAGGCGAAGCGGGGCAAGAGCACGCTGGTGAACGCGCTGCTCGGCCGCGACGTCCTGCCGATGGGCGTGACACCACTGACGGCGGTGCCGACCACGGTGACGCACGGGACCGACGAGCGGCTCGACGTGGCGTTCGCCGGCGGCCGGACCGAGCGTCATCCTCTGCCGGCGCTCGAGGAGTTCGGGACCGAACGCGGCAATCCCGGGAACTCGCGCGGCGTCGCCGCGATCACGGTCCACCTGGATGCCCCGATCCTGGCCAGGGGCGTGGAGATCGTCGACACGCCGGGAACCGGTTCGGTCCACGCGCACAACACCGCGGCAGCCGACAGCGCGCTGCCCACCATGGATGCCGCGATCTTCGTGCTTACTGCCGACCCGCCGGTCTCGGCGACCGAGCGCGACCTGCTCGGCCGCGTCCACGAGCTCTCGGTGACCACATTCATCGTGCTGAACAAGGCGGACTACGCCGATGCGGCTGGGCTGGCGGAGGCCGCCGAGTTCACCGAGCGGGTGGTGCGCGAGGCCACCGGCCAGCCGGTGCAGCTCTACCCCGTGTCGGCCAGGGCCGCGCTGTCCGGCGCCGGCGACACCGGATTCGCCCGCTTTCTCGCTGACTTCACCGCGTATCTCGGCACCGGGCGGACTGCGGACCTGCGGCGATCCGCGGCCGGGCAGCTACGCCGCATCGCCGGTGCGGCGATCGACGAGATAGCGCTGGCCCGGCGCGCGGCCGAAATGCGCAGCTCGGACGCTGCCGGGCGGGTCGCGGCCTTCGCCGCCCGGCTCGCTGCGGTGCGGGAGCGGGGCACCGTGGCCGCCGACCTGGCAGCCGCGGAGTCCAAGCGGATGCTCGGCGCGCTGAACGAGGCCGCTGAAGCGCAGACCGCACGGCTCGCCGCTGAGCTGCGTACAACCATCAGCGGCCTGCTCGCCGGCGAGCTCGCTTCGGCGTCGCCGGGCGAGATCCAGCGGCAGGGCAGGGCCGCGCTGGTCCGGCTGGCTGTCGGCGGTGCCGAGGCGTGGCGCCAGTCGCAGCGCGAAAAGCTAGAGGACGGGCTCGCCAGCCTGGACGGCCGGCTCACACGCGGCCTGACGGCCGAAATTGAGGCGATTCGTGACGCAGCGGCCGACCTGCTGGGGCTCGAGCTGGCCGCGGCGGGCGCGCAGGACCGGCTGGCGCCGGACCGGCGGTTCTTCTACTCGGTCGGCGAGAACGTCGATCAGGCGGAGCTGCTGGCGGGGGCGGTGCGCCGCAGGGTGCCCGGCGAAATCGGGCGGCGGCTGGCCCGGGACCACGTGCTCGGCGAGGCTGGCGACCTCGCCGAGCGGCAGATCGGCCGGGCCCGGGGGGATCTGCAGCACCGCCTGGCGGAGGCCACCAGGCAGCTGATCCTGGCCGTGGGCCGCCGCTATTCCGGCAGCACGGACCGCCTGGACAGGGCGCTGCGGACGGCCGCCGGGCTCCGCGCGCAGACGGCCGGCCAGGCCGAGGGCAAGCTTGCCGAGCTGGCCGGCCGGGAGCAGGCGCTACGAGCGGTCCTGGCCAGGCTGGACGGTGCTGGCGACGGGCAGGATGACCGCTGACGGATGCTCGGGATCGTGATGGACCTGCTGGTCCGCGGCGACCAGCGTGGTCGCTGTCGCGAGCGGCTCGCCGCTGCCGGGGTTGCGCGCATACCTGGGGTGCGCGCCGCTGGAGACCTGGAGCCGGAGCCGGTGCCCGCGGCGGAAGCGGTGCGCGGCGGGCCAGAGCACGAACCGCACCCGGATCGCGCCGTCCGGCTCGGGGGCCGGCCGGCCCGGCGCCAGCCGGAGCAGGGCGTCACAGATGTTGATCGACGCGCCGCTCGGGCCGACGTCGCACAGCCGGGCGAAGAAGTCGGTGTGCTCGAGGCTGGAGCGCACGAACAGGTCGGCCGTGACCTCGCCGAACACCTCGAGGTCGTCCGGCAGCGGCGTGCTGGTGTAGGTCAGCACGTCGGGGCGGGCCTCGAGCATGCGGTTGTCCATCCGCGCCGTGCCCTGCAGGCCGACCGGCCCGCCCAGGCTCGGCGTGGGGTCGCCCGGGTGGTAGCTGTAGCGATCGGGTTCGCTCGCGGTCGGCGGCGTGGTGCCGAGCGCGGCGTCTGGCTGAAGATGCCAGCGCTGCGGCCGGGTGGCGGGCGGCCACGCCGGCAGGTCGCGCCATTCGTCCGCGCCGGTGACGAAGATCCGGACCGGGTCCGGCCGCAGGAGGCTCCGGTCGCCGAGCAGATGAGCCCGCAGCCAGGCCACCGAATCCCTGGCCCAGGTGCCGACCGCCTCCTGGTCGGCGTGCCGCCACGGGCCGATGGTCAGGTAGGGCTCGTGCCCGGCGCTGCGCAGCGCGGCGTAGTCACGCAGCTGGTACGGCAGCAAGAAGTCGTTCCAGCCGCTGACCATGCTGACCGGGGCGGCCACCCGGTCCAGGGTGTCGCTGAACCGGCGGCCCTTCCAGTAGTCGTCCCCCGGGTCGCTGTGGGCCAGCCAGTCCTGGTAGTACGCGACGTGGCCGCCGGTGGCGAGCCGGTCGAGATCGCCCAGCGGCAGCCGGTCGAACAGCGGCCGGAGCCGGTGGTCCTCCCGAGACTGGCGGGCGAACGCGAATCGCCGTTCCTGGCCCGCGACCTGGTTGACCCAGGTCAGCGCCGTCTGGAGGGAGAACGCCTCGCCCCCGTAGAACGGAGCCCGGAAGTCGGAGGTCGTCACCTGCGGGCACATCGCCTTCAGTTCGGGCCCTGCGTCGGCGGCGATCGCCCATTGAACCATGCCCAGGTAGCTCGGCCCGGTCGTCGCGAACGAACCCGGGTACCACGGCTGTGCGCGCAGCCACGCGACCGTGGCCAGGCCGTCGTCGTGCTCATCGGGGCCGAACGGGTCGAAGGTACCGCCCGAGCCGAACGTTCCGCGGCAGCTCTGGATGACCACCTGGAAGCCCCGCTCGGCCAGCACCCGGCCGAACAGGATCCCCCAGATGCTCCGCCGCCCGTACGGCGAGCGGACCAGCACGAGCGGCGGCCGCCCGTCCCCGCGTGGCAGGTAGCGGTCGGCGAGCAGGTGCACCCCGTCGGGCATGGGAATCTTCAGGTCGCGCTCGACCTGCACGTCACGGTGTGACGCGGGTGGCAGCTTCATCGTCCGCTCGAAGAAACGGCTGGCTATCGTCATCGCGGGAGGACTCCTCGGTCGGCAGCGGCTCTCTCTCCGATTATCCGGAATGTTCACCACGGGTCATCCCGTCGTCCCGGCGCGCGCGAACACACCCTGCTTGACTCGCGCCGCGGCCATGGCCAGACTCGGGCCGAGGCGATCGCGGGCCGCTGCACCCTGGCCGAGCTGAACCAATGCGGCAAAGAACCTGAAAGACTGGCAAGAGGGCACAAGAAAGTCCGGGCGGTGGATGGTTTCGGCTCCGCCCAGGCGGAGCCGGCCGCGGCCGCGCTGGCCAAGTGCCAGGAAGCACTCGACGACTTCAGCGCGTGCGTCTACCGGGCGACGGAGCCTGAAAGGTAGCCCTCAGCAGCAGAAGCGGCGTGGCGAGTTGCCAGCAGGACCGGATCGAGCGCCGCGTCACCGTCGCCCGGCGGGTCCTCCCACTGTGACAGCACCGGGGAGGCGCGCCCGGCTGGCAACAACCGCCACGCGCGGCTTCAGGGGACACACGCTTTACCGGACGCAAAGCCGGATCTACGATCAGAAGCAGAGACGGCGGAGGGGCTCGCCGTTAAGTGCGGTCGCCGCCAACGGTCCCTGCCCAGCGCGGGACAGGAGGCTGCGTGCCCCATGTTGGACCGTGATCTCGCCACGGCCAGTATCCCCGTCGGCGGCACGTCACGCCGCCACCGCCACGCCATGTGGCGTATCGCGCCCAGTTACGGGCGCCAGCGTCAAGCTGCTCACCGGCCGGTCGGCCATGATCGTGCGGGTTTACGCGCCCGTCAGCATCCCCGCACCACACCACAGCAGCGCTGTTCACCGCGGACCCCGCCGGCCACCCCGGCCGGCCGGAGACAGGACAGGAGTGATGCCCAATGGCCACATCAGGTGCTATCGGGGAAGAGGCTGAGGCAGCCCCGGCTCCGCCGCCCGCCCCGGCGGTAATGGCCAACCCGGCGCCGTGGGCCGTGACGGCGTTCGGCACCACATCGTTCATGATCGGCATGTACCAGACCGGCGTGCTGAACGCGGCCGGGACCCCTATCGTGCTGCCTGCGGCGTTCTTCTTCGGCGGTTTGGTGCAGATCATCGTCGCAATTATGGAGTTCTCGCGGGGCAACCTATTCGGCGGCGCGGTGTTCGGCACTTACGGGCCGTTCTGGGTGATACTCGCCGCGTTCGACACGCTCTACGCGACCAGCGTGCCCGCCGCGCAGCTCTCCTCGGCCACCGGCCTGTTCCTGGCCGTATTCGCGGTGATCACCTTCTACCTCGCGATCGCTTCGCTGCGCACCGACCTGGTACTCACTGTGATCATTTGGCTGATCTTCGTCGGCCTGGTCCTGCTGTCAATCGGTGCCTGGGACAACATGCCCAACGTGACCAAGGCAGGCGGCGCTGTCGTGCTGCTCTTCGCGGTGCTGGCCTGGTACCACGCGGCCGGCGACATCATCGAGTCCACCTTCGGCCGCAAGATCCTTCCGTTCGGCCCACCGCCGGTCAAGTAGGCCACCGTCGGCGGAACGGCGCGGGCGGGCCCGACCTCCGGGCTCGCCCGCGCTGGCGCCCTCCCGGGGCCGCTGTATCTCGGCACGCTCGGTGCGGATGCGCTCGCGATCGCCGACACGAATCCCCACTGCGTGGGGATTATGGGCCTATCCTGGTGAGGTCCGGTGACAGCAAATCCAGCAGCCTGCTACACGGCCAGCCTGATCGTCTCAGCTCGGTCTGCTCGGCACTTTCCTCCATGCTCGCAAGCTGGTCATCGGGCTGTCCCTGCCAGCGTGGGCAGGTGTCCTGAAGTGGGCAGGCACTGCGTGGCGGGCGCCCCTGTGGCGCGCACGCTGGCTTCCTGCCCGACCGGAACGCCCGCAGCGAGCGCCACAGCAGAAGGACCTCGTCCTCGCTCACATGAGACATCGACCGTCCTTTACATCGATGAACGATGCAGGGACCGTCAGCGGCGTCTGCCGCAATCCGGGCGAGCCCCTTCGCCAGACAGTTAGTTTGGCAAGGAGCCTGGCTCGCGGTCAACGTCGCCTCACAGAATGTCCCGCAATGCCTCGATCACAGCAGGTGAAGGCTTCCACAGACCCTGACGCCCGCGTTGCGGGATGGGCGGTTCTATCGGCGAGGGGAACTCAAAGACCCAGTGGTACCACCTCGGGATAGCCCACTGGCTGGGCGAGTCGGTCAGAATATCGGCGAGAAAAACCATGCCGATGATGGCCCCGCGCGCATCCCAGGCGCTCCGAGGATGAGCGTATACGTCTGGATCGGCGATCGTCTTGAGCACCGATGCAGGACCGTCGGGATCGGCGTCCATCCCGGCATGGATCAGCAGAGGTCCTCGGTGCCTAGTCCTCCAGCGGCGATTTTCGACGTCTTTGCCCCCGTAAATTGCTGCCCACGCCCAAGGCTGCCGCAGGGTCAGTGCTTTCACGACAGGCATTCCGCCACCACTGGCAGCCATGGATGTGGGCCCTTGCGCTAGCCGTCGGCGAGCAGCCTGGAGCAAACGCCGAACAGGCGAAGCTCCGCCAAGGTCTCCGCCTGCTGCGAGAAGGCCACCATGTCACCGCGGCACAGGGACTGCCAGCACAAGTAGTCCCCCAGCGCCAGGGCTTGTAGCGCCGCGGCACTCAGGCCCTGCGGTGGCCCGGCCTCGATCTGCCTCCGTAGCGCCGCAACCTCTGCCTCCGTGTCCTGCGTGGCATTCGCCTGGAGCTGGCCCAGCCGAATCGACAGCTCCCCGATTAGATAATCCTGGGTCATCTGAGGCCCCCTTTGAGGTTCCGGGCCGACACGGCGGCTTCACCGGCGGCCATGACGGTTGAGCCTGGGCTGTCCTGCTCTTCCGCGCTGGCGGTGGACAGGGCAGCCGGCGCCGGCGGAAGCCGTCGCTGCCTCGTTGCGGTTACGGCATGCCATAGCGCAGACCGGGCTGGGCGGCGGCGATCTCCATCAGCCGGTTGTATTTGGCGACGCGCTCGCCGCGGGCGGGTGCCCCAGACTTCAGATGCCCGCAGCCGGTTCCGGTGGCCAGGTCGGCTATGAAGGTGTCGTCGGTTTCCCCGGAGCGGTGGGAGACGAACTGCCGGTACCCGGCCTGTCGGCAGATGGCCATCGATTCCAGGGTTTCGGTGACGGTGCCGATCTGGTTCAGCTTGATAAGCGACGAGTTGCCGATCCCGCGGGCAATGGCCCGGCTGATGATGGCCGGGTTGGTGCAGAAGATGTCGTCGCCGACCAGTTCGGTGGCGTGGCCGAGGCGAGCGGTCAGCGCGATCCACCCGTCGTCGTCGTCCTCGCCCAGCCCGTCCTCGATCAGATGTACAGGGAACTGGCCGGTGATGGCGGCATACCGGTCGATCATCTCGGCCGAGGACAGCAGGTCGCTGGCGACCTTGTAGCGGCCGTCGGGCTGGCGGAACTCCGAGGCTGCCGGGTCCAGGGCGATTGAAACACCCTCGGCGCCGGTCTTGTATCCGGCAGCGCCGATGGCCTGCACCAGCAGGCCGAGCACCTCTTCGGGCTGCGTGATCTCGGGGGCGAAGCCGCCCTCGTCGCCGAGCCCGGTCGACAGTCTGCGGCTGGCTAGTTCGCGGCGCAACGCGGCGTATACCTCGGCGCCGGCGCGGACGGCCTCGGCCATGGACGGCGCGCCGAGCGGCGCGATCATGAACTCCTGGAAGTTCAGCGAGTTGGGGGCATGTACCCCGCCGTTGAGCACGTTGAAGTGCGGCACTGGCAGCGACGGGGTCACCCCGTCCGGGTTCAGCCATCGCCACAGCGGGATGCCGGCAGAATTAGCCAGGGCGCGGGCCAGTGCCATCGAGACCCCTACGATGGCGTTCGCACCCAGCCTGCTCTTGTTCGCAGTGCCGTCCAGCCCGATCATTTCCTGATCCGCCTCGGCCAGCGACGCCCACGACCGGCCTCGCAGCAGCCCGGCGATCTCGGTGTTCACCGCTTCGGCGGCTCCCAGCACCCCCATGCCGTCATACCGGGCAGGGTCGCCGTCACGGCACTCGACGGCCTCTCGTGACCCCGTAGACGCGCCCGAGGGCACCCCGGCGGTGGCGGTGCTCCCGTCACCCAGCCGCAGCGTGACCGCCAGCGTGGGCCGTCCCCGCGAGTCCAGGATCTCCAGCGCGGACAGGCCCGTGACATCGAAAACCGTCATCATGCTCCTCCGGTCTGGCCGCAGCCGCCTGACTGCGGCGGCCCTCCCAGCGTTGATTGTCTGAACCAGCGTCGGCGTGACGCCAGGGTCTTCCGTCCCGTTAACGGGCGGGCCCGGCCCAGGTGCCGCCAGGCCGTCGTGATTTGCCCAGCGCCGCCGCCGCGCCCGCGCAGCGCCGAAGGCGCCGCTCTCATAGATGGCACCGGTGCTCGCAGTGTCGTCGGCTTCGTGCCCGCCTGCCAGTGCCAGGCTCTCCGCGTCCCGGGACAGGCCACCGTCGATGCGGCCAGGCAGAGCTTCAGCCCGGTCATGCCCGCCTCCCAGTCACCGTGATCGTGATCTGCCAGAGGCCATTAGCCTGGCGGCAGTTCTGGAGCGGGCTCGCTCCAGCCGGAGCCTCATCCGGCTGCACACCGATTGTAGTCAGGTACCAGACCCTGGTGGCGGCAGCTGCCGCCCTCGTGCCGTGACTGCCTTTTGCCGATTCACGCTAGCCATGCGGCTGATTCCTGATCGGCCCATGGCTGGGTGAGTGCGGGCAGCCCCACGAGCCGGCGCAGCGCGTCGAGGTGGGCGCGGGATTCCCCGGCGGTCACCAGGCCGCGGCGGTAGGCCTCGCGTTTGAGCGCGAATGAGCGCATGTCCTCGCTTTCTCGCCGCAGCGCAGTCGCGGCGGCCCGCAGCAGCACCCGGCATGTCGGCGGGTCCGCGTCCGCGGACAGGGTCAGCGCTAGGTGACGCAGGCACAGTGTGATCGTCTGTGGCAGGGCGGTTGAGAATAGCTCGGCGATCGCGGTGCGCTCGCTGGCGGCCAGCGCCGCGCAAACCGGGCACCGTCCCCGGCCGGCGGTGAGAGAGGCGACGTCGCGTGCCAGGTCTGCGGCCGGGGAGTCTTGCCTACTGAGCGACTCCAGCGCTTCGGCGACCGAAGCGGCCAGCGGCGCGTAGCCGGCGGAGATGCCGACTGGGGATGCGACGGCTGCGTATTGCCAGGTGTGCAGAGGGCAGAATCCCTGGCCCAGCGCGTGCCGTTCCTGCTCGTCGTCGCGGGTAGCGAGCCGAAACTGGGCGGTGAACAGGTAACTGGTCAGGGCCTGTTCCATCTGCTGACACACGGTGCAGCCGCCCTGCGCGGTGGCGTCAGGGCTGTCGGCCGGTGTCACGGTCTCAGCTTGCCCGCGGGGCGGACCCGGTATCTCGAGTGCGGCCTGGAAGGCGGCGAGGCGGGCGGCCAGGCGGCCCAAAGCGGCCAGGTCATCATCGCTGGGCACGTTTTGCACGCACCAGCGGAAGCGGTCTGCTGCCTGGCGCATTTGGATGGCGGTCTGCTCGTCCAGCCGCCTTGCCCAGTCCCGGGCGGCGCCCTGGTATGCCGCCCGCACGCGATCGGTGAACGCGTCCGCGGCGGCGGCAAGTGCGGCATCCAGACGATCGCGGGCTTCGGCGTCGCCGAAGCCCGCCTTGCGCCGTGACCGCCGTGGCTGCTCGACGTGGACGGTCCACTCTGGCGGCTGGATCGCCAGGTCAGGGACGTCTTCAGCCGACCAGCCCGCCAGCTTCCGGCGGTCATCCTCGGTAGCCAGGCCGACGATCTCGGCTCCTGCCAAGCCGGGGGACCTGGCCACTTCCAGCAGTCCGCCTACCTCGGACGCCACCATGCCGGTGACGGTCTCCAGCACCTCGCCCGTCCGCCGGCTCAGCCAGTCGCTGATCACCTCGCGACCGGCCCGTTCCAGGCGGTCCCCGGCTTTTTCCACCAGATCGCGGACCGCGCCGTCCATCTCTCCGGTCGGCAGGGCGCTCTCGGCAAGCGGGCCGAGCAAATCCAGCAGCCCCAGCTGCCAGTCAGAGTGCCGGGTGGCGAGCAGACCCGGCAAGCGGGCCTCGATCCGGTCGGCGATCGTGCCCGCTATGGCTTTTCGCTGGCGGTCCAGGTCTGCCATGCGCGCGTCGAAAGCGGCCAGCACTGCCTCCGGGGCGAGACTCCCGTCGAGAGACAGTCGGCCCAGCCGCAGGCCGCGCTGCTGCCCGGCCACCAGGTCGGCCGCGTGTCCAGCGATACTTCGCAAGAACACCTGCGCCTTGCCGACCGTCAGGAACTCCCGTAGTTCGGTGTCCAGTTCCGGCAGGCCGCTGCCGGCCAGCCGCTCGCCATCATCGCGGAGCACCGCTTCCAGCCCTTCCAGCGCGGACAGCGCGAACAGGCGCGGCTCGGCTATGCCCAGCTGGTCACCCAGCCGGTGCCTGACGAACTCCACGACGGCGTCGGCATCCTGCCCAGAGAGCAGGTCGCGCTTGTTGAGCACCAGGAACAGCTTGCCGGCGTGCCCGGCAGCGTCGGCAAGGAATCCCTCCTCGGCCTGGGTCAGAGGGGAGTCGAAGCCGGTGACGAAGATCACTGCATCTGCCTGTGGCAGGAACCGCCGCGTGGTCGCGGTGCTGGTCTCGATGGCCGACCCGACGCCGGGGGTGTCGATGAACTCGAACCCCAACCGGAGGATCTCCACCGGGATCTCCACTTCGACCGAGGCAACCTGCTGCTCGGCTCGTGTCGCGCTGGCCTGGGCGACGTACTCAGCCAGTGCAGCCAGCGCCACCTCGGTGCCCAGGCTCTGCCCGCGGCGGCGCACGATCGCCTTGGGGTGGCTGCCGTAGCGGACCGTCGTGATCACCGACGTCATCGGCAGCGCGCCCATCGGCAGGTAAGGCCCGCCGAGCAGGGCGTTCATCAGTGTCGACTTGCCACGGCTGAACTGGCCCACCACCGCGAGCCGGAACGTGCCGGCGGCTAGCCGCGCCAGCAGGTCCCTGGCCTGGCTATCGGCCTGCTCATCCCTGCTGGCCTGAGCCAGGTGCAGCGCAGCCCGGATCAGGTCGCCGAGCTCGAGCCGGCGGTCGGCGTAGGCCTTCAGTTCGTCCATCTGTCCTCCCCGTGTTCCTATCCTCCCCGTGTCCATGACCTGGCCTGGTTGTGATGCACTGCGGGGCGTGAACTGTGTGCGGAAACGGGACTTGCGCAAGTCATGGCCAACAGCGGTGGGCATGCACTGTGGCTGGTTCCGGGGCCGAGGACTACGCCAGCGACGATCAGTCCGGCAGTTATCAGCAGGTACACCACCAAAACGGCCTGCGTGAAGCTCAGGCGCCTGCGCGGTGGGCGAGCCCAGTAGTTCGCTGCGCTTCGGGGGCCCTCTCGTCGGCGACGCCATGAACCACCGATGGCACGCCACGGGCTCTGGTGGATCGTCTCGCGAGTCGGCATATCCTCGTTCGATACCAGCCGCGTGAAGGCGGCCAGGATTGCTGTCAGCTGCCGATCGGACTTGGCGAGCTCTTCGCGGATCGAGTCCAAGGCCCGCTGTTCCCGGGCGCTGAGGCTCATCGTCGCTCCTCTATCGGTTCGATACCGCGGTAGGGCGGATCGTCGACGGCTGGGTATGCGGATCGGGCGGCAATGGTGAGCAGCCGTCGTGCGGCTCAGGGTCTGGCGGCAGTGGTGAGCAGCCCGTTCGGGGTTCTGGGTCGGGCGGCAGTGGCGATGGATGCTGATGTTGCGACACGACGGTCTCCTCTCCACGCGCCGTCAGGATCGGTGCAGCCGGCAGCAACGGGAGCACGCTGCGGCGTCTGCCATGGACATCGAACGGGCATCGAGGCCTCCACCTGCATGAACGGCGTCGCTGACGCCGTAAGGGGTAGAAGCCATCAGCCCGGATATGGATCCAGGTGCTGCGCGAGCCTCATCGCGTGGACCCTGTGAACGGCCGCTCCTCAGGGCGGCGTTCTGCTGATCCTTAGCCTGTGGCGCAGGCGCTGTCTCGGCGGACGTGGCCGAGGTGCTCGCCATCGTAAGTGACCAGCTGGATGACGCCAGATCTCGGGTCCAGAGGCGCCCACCGCAGCCCGCGTGTGCTGGCCAGGCACGTGAGCGCGGCCCGGCCGGCCATCATCCGCGGCAACGTCGACTTGCCGGTGCCATTGGGCCCGGCAGCGCCAATCTTCGCGCTGGGCAGGAAGGCAAGCGTCACATCGTCAAGGGCGACCCTGCCATCGAAAGACTTCCGGGCGTGATTGACCGCGATGATCTGGTTCATGCCGCACGCATCCTGTTCGCCACACAGGGACCGTTGGCCTTGGCGCGTTTGCGGCGAGCCCCTCCGCCTACCGTCAACAGTACCTGTTCCTGGCTGCAGACGTGGCCGGCGGGCTGTGCGACTCCCGAGCGCGAGCCATTGCTGCGTATCTTCTGCAAGCCTCCAGGCGGAAAGGTCAGGCCTGTTGAGCGCCACGATTTGCGCTCCGCCATCTTCGCATGAACGGTGATCTGCCGCCCTGTTGCCGCAATGAGATTCCTTGCGCACGCAGGAGATCTCGGACGGTCTCAGCCGGCTGGCCGGTTATGAGCTCGATGTGCCGCAGGCCTAGCCCACAGGGTACGTACAGTTCTCTCGCCAGCTCCGGGCTTATATATACGGGCACCGGAAAACGCTGCCAGATCGGGCCTCCGGCCGGCCGGGGGAGGATCCCGTTCTTGGAAAGTATCTGCCGCACCATCGGATCGGCATACAGCGCATCGATCAGCTCTATCTCGCTGGGTCCGTGACGTGGCTCTGGCCCGCCGATGCGCACCGGCAGGCCCTGATCGTGCGCGGTACGGAGGACCACCCTGCCGGGTACCCCCAATCGTCGGCCTGCCTCTGCCGCACTCAGCCCTGCTCGGATGTACAGCTCAACGAGCGCCTCCGCAGGCGCCGCTGCCCGGTCCTCCCTGTTGGCCCGTCCTCGCGTGCGCATGCGTACGCCCCGATCGCGCAGCCGGTCTCTAACCGTCCGCTCTGGCATTCCGGTAAGCACCGAAATCTCACGCGACGACAGATTCGAGTTCTCGTAGAGACGGACGGCGAGGTCGGTAAGTGCGGCTTGCTGCGGGTCAGGCTTTCGCTGTCGGCCCGCGCCACGTGGTTTGACCGCGACCCCAGCCTTGTTCAGCAATCGCCCGACGCGTTGCCGGCTGAGTCCAACGCGCTTCGCGATCTCATATGTTGAGAGCCCCTGGCAGTCATAGAGATGGCTGATCAGCGCTGCCGTCTCGACCGGTACGGTCCCGGTTGGGTGGTCACGCGTCGAACCCGGTGAATCAACCGGTCCCCATGCATACGGGCAGCAGCCCGCGTCGTGGCTCGGGCGCACGCCACTAACCTCCTGCCTGCTGGCAGGGACCGTTGGCGGCGTCTCCGCAGTCTACGGCGGGCCCCTCCGCCGTTGCTCATAGCGTAGCCGAGCGGATAATCCAACCTCGCAAGGCCGGCGGGCGGGTCGGCGGCTGCCAGCGCAGGCGGGATGCGTACAGCTCAGGTGGTCATCGATCAGGGCGTAGGCGCGTAACATCAGACACCACCTACCGGGGCGTGCGGCCTGAGACGGGCCTCGCCTATCATGATCGCAGTGGCGAGCCCACTCGGCGATGGATCCCGCCGAAGCCGCGCATTGGCGCGTGCGCATTGCCCCGGTGGCCAATGGGTCCTGCTGGCTAGCCGAGAGGAGCGGGGCTGTGGCCGGACTCGAGCGCACGGTGGTTAGGCACGCCTGCGGAAGCGCGCTAGCGTTCGCCGGCCTCGCCGCGATCGTCGCCCGGCCGGGACACGGCCTGATCGGCAGGCTCGACCAGGCAGTGATCAGGCTGGCCGAGAATGGGCGCAACCCGGCCGCGGTGCGAACCGCCCGGACGGTCAGCTCGCTCGGTGAGCCACGTTTCGTGGCCATCTCCATAGCCGCCGCCACCGCCATGGCGATGCGGCGGGGCAGCTGGCAGCAGGCGTGCGTGCCGGGCCTTGCGGTGGTCACCGGAGCGGTCGTCCGCCGCATCCTGTCCCGGGCGATTGCCCGGCCCCGGCCGCCTGACGCGATATGGCTGACCGAGCCCGAGGGATTCAGCATGCCTTCGAAGCACACGTCGCTGGCGGTCCTGACGGCAGGAGCTTGCGTTAGATGTACAACCAGCGGCCTAGGCAGGCACGGCGTTCCGCTTCTCGTTGCCGTATGCGTGGGCTCGAGCAGGATTTATCTCGGCGTGCACTGGCCCAGTGACGTACTGTCCGCGTGGCTGTTTGCCGAAGGCTGGCTGCAGCTCGCGGACGTCGCCTCGGCGGCACCAGCGAAGTCCGGCCGGGCATAGCCGGACCGGCAGATACCTAAGGAGTTGCATGAACATGCCTGACGGCGTAGAGCTGCGCTGCTCGGCCATTGTCCTCCGCAAGCGAACGGTTCTGCTGGTGCATCGTGTTGGCAGCGGTGCTGGCGACTGGGTACTGCCCGGCGGCACTCCCCGGCCCGGCGAGAGTATGGCGGCGTGCGCACGCCGTGAGGTGCGCGAGGAGACCGGTCTTTACGTCAACCCCGACAGGGTGGCGTACGTACTGGAAGCCAGCGGTCCGGACTCCGGCCCGCGCACCGTCGACATCGTATTCTTGGCTGCCGATCCGGCACCCGACCAGATGCCTGAGCAGCTCGAGAAGGGCCTGGCGCCAGTGTTCGTCCCGGTTGACCGGATACAGGAGCTGGACCTGCGGCCACCCGTGGCCGGCCACCTGCGCGCGATGCTCGACCGCCACCGCGAACTGTACGCCCCTTACCTGGCCAACCTTTGGCGGCCGGCGCGCGAGCCCTAGGCTGTCGTGCGCGAGCGGACGATCAGGAGGAATGGGATCGCCGCGAGTTGAGCGGCCACGGCGAAAGCGGTGACCGCACCGAGCGAGGTGTCGAACAGCAGGCCAATTACGATGCTGCCCAGCACCCAGGCTGTGCCGTAGGCGCCGGTGAAGAGTCCGTACGCGGACGCCCGGCGGTCTGGCGAAACCATCGGCGCAACGGCGGCGGGAATGATCGACTCCTGAACTCCCATTCCGAGCCCCCACAGCGCTACGCCCGCCAGCCCGGCCCACAGGCCGCCGAGGAATACCAGCGGTGCATACCCGGCGGTTGCCACGGTCAGCGGGATCAGCACCCCGATTCCGGACCGGTCGAATAGGCGCCCGAAGATAAGAGACCCGACGCCACTGACCGCCATCGCGACCGCGTAGAACACAGGGATGAGCGGCGGCTGCATGGTAGCGGCCTGCTGCCAGTGGAACGCGATCAGCGGGAAGTCCGCGAACCCCGAGGCGGCCAGAGCGGCTGCGGCCAGGTACACCCAGAACACCCGCGGTAGGCCCCCAGTGGTTACTCCGTCCGGGCCGGCCGCAAGATCCTGCGGTCGCGGGAAGAATCTGCGTGCGATCAGCACCAGCGACAGCGTGATCGCGGCCGGGATCGCGAGGGCCGCGAACGCCAGCCGGTAGTCGTGCCCGCTCACCGCCAAGACCACCGCGACGAGCAGGGGGCCGAACATCGCGCCGAACTGATCCAGCGCCTCGTGTACGCCAAAGCCCCAGCCGTACCCCATTTCCCGCGCTGCGTGCGACAGCATCGCGTCCCGCGGCGGGTTTCGGGTGGCCTTGCCGATCCGCTCGGCGATGATCAGCAGCGCGGCCAGCTGCCAGTTCCTGGCCAGCGCGAGCAGCGGTACCGCTGCCATCTGGACCGCATAACCGCCGATCGTGATCGGCCAGTACCGTCCGGTCCGGTCGGCGCTGCGCCCAGAGAACAGGCGCAGTCCGTAACCGAGGAACTCGCCCAGCCCGCTGATCACGCTGATCGCCAGCGCCCCGGCGCCGAGCGCGCCCAGGTAAGGGCCGATGACCGAGCGCGACCCTTCGTAGGTAAAGTCAGCGAAGAAACTCATGACGCCGACCATCAGCACAAACTTGAGAGCTGGGGACGCTTGGGCCGCTCGCCGAGGCAACGGCACCCGGCTGGATCCAGAACCACCGGGCTCGGGCACCTGACCATCCTCCAGCCCCTGGCAGGGACCGTTGGCGGCTCATCCGCGGTCGACGGCGGGCCCCTCCGCCGGTACCGCAGCTTAGCCGAGTGAATTTGCAGGAGCAGCAGGGCTTGCGCCACAATGAGGGGCTGGTGATGAGGCTCGCCGTAACCGCGGAAGGTGTCGCTAATGGCCTCTGCAATCTCGCCTGGGAGACCCGGCGGGCTTACAGGAGGCAAGCAGTGACGGACGTGGCGCCGGAGCCGCCCGGCAAAAGTAGTGGGGGCATAGTGCCCCTGTCCCAGGTCGCGGGTGCGGACCGGTGAGCGGAACCCTTCCGATACCGGTTGTTCAGTTCTTGCAGGTCGCGACCATCGCGCTTGCGGCACCTGGGATCTCGGGCGTGATCGCGCGCGTGGAGGCGCGGCTGCAAGGCCGCGCCGGCCCGCGGGTGCTGCAGCCGTACTACGACCTGGCCAAGCTGCTCCGCAAGGAGGCGCTGGCACCCGAGGGGGCCAGCTGGGTGTTCCTGGCCGCGCCGGTGGGCGCGGCGGCGTGTTATTTGACCGTGCCGCTGCTGATCCCGGTGCTGACCAGCTTCGGGCTGCCGCTCGGCTACATGGGCGACATCCTCGGCGGCGGGCTCATTCTGGCCCTGGCCAGCTTCCTGGTCGCGATCGCTGCCTCGGAGACCGGGAGCCCGTACGCCCAGCTTGGCGCCAGCCGGGCGAAGACGTTCAGCGCGATCACCGAGCCCGTCGTGCTGTTCGTGATCTTCGTCGTCGCGCTGGTGACCGGGACCGACCTGCCGTACGCGCTGGCCGCTACCGTGCGCTCGTCGGCGAGCCAGATCGTGCGGCCCGCCCACCTGCTCGCCGCGGCCGCGCTGTTCATGGTGATCCTGGCGGAGACCGGCCGGATACCGGTGGAGACGCACACCGGCACGAACGAGTTCGGGATGATCGAGGAGGCGCGGCCGTTCGAGCACTCCGGTCCCTACTTCGCGCTGCTGAAGTGGGGATCGTGGATGAAGCAGCTGATCCTCTACACGATCCTGATCAACATCTTCGTCGCGCCCTGGGGTCTGGCCGCCACCACGCGGTGGCCTGCCGTGGCGCTGGCGATCGTCGCGCTGGTCGGCAAGGCGGCCGTGCTGGGGATCGTTGTGGCCGTTATCGACAACTCGTTCGCCAAGCTGCGCCTGTTCAAGATCACTGAATTCGTTTCCGCGGCTTTCCTGCTCGCGGTGCTCGGAGTGTTCACGCTTTACCTTGGGGGTGGCTGATGTCGGCGACGGCCGCGGTGGCGGCGCCGAGCGTTTACTCGGGCGAATCCAGCGTGATCGCGCTGGGTGTGCTGCTGGCCGAGTTCGGCATGTTCCGGCAGGCGCTGATTCGCGATCAGGTGCGCCTCTATGCGGTTCAGGCCGCTCTCATCTCCGTGCTCGCGATCCTGGTTGGCGCCGTGCGGCACCTGCCGGACCTGTATGTCCTCGCGGCGCTTTCGGCGGCGCTGAAGGTCGTGATCGTCCCGGTCGTGCTGCGCAGGCTGCTGCGTGGCATGGGCCGGGCGGGCAAGGACGAGCCGGCCCTGGGCTGGACCGAGATTGCCGGCAGCGGCTCGCTGGGCCTGGCCAACACCGTGCTGCTGGCGATCGCCGTCGCCGCGTTCGGCTTCTTCTCGGCCCGGGCCCTGGATATTCATAGTTCCGCCCTGCCGCCCACAGCCCTGGAGATCTCCGTATCCGTAGTGCTGGTGGCGTTCGTGCTGATGATCATGCGACGTGACGTGGCATCCCAGGCGATCGGCTTCTTGTCGCTGGAGAACGGGATCTCCCTGGCGTCGCTCGTGGTCGCCGCCGGGCTGCCGCTGTTCCTCGAAGTGGCGTTCCTGTTCGACCTGCTGGTCGCCGTCGTTGTGCTGGAGCTGCTGATCCGGGTGCACCACGGGCGGGCCGAGTCGCTGTCCACCGCCGACCTGACTAGTCTGCGGGGCTGAGCGATGCTCGTGGTGATCTTGTTGCTGCTCGTCTTGCCATTCGCGGCGGCTCTGGTGTCGTTGCGTGCCCCGGCCGTCGTGACCGAGGCCGTCACCGCAGCCACCGGCGTGGTCTGTTTCGGGCTGGTCCTCGCACTGGTCCCGGCGGCCGCTCACCGGGACCTCAGCTACCTGTCATACCTGCGGGTGGACGCGATCAGCACCGTTTTCCTGCTGGCCACGAGCTTCCTTTACGCCGCGGTCGCCGTGTACTCGATCGGCTACCTGGCTCCCAGCAGGCGACGGGGCGGGGTCGGCTACTCGCGGTACTCCAGGAGGTTCTACACGGGGCTGAATCTCTTTGCCTGGACGATGCTGGCAGCGCCGCTCATGAGCAACCTGGCGCTGCTGTGGATTGCAATCGAGATCACCACCGTGATCTCAGCCCTGCTGGTGGCGATCGAGGACACCGACGGGGCCGCCGAAGCGGCCTGGAAGTACATCCTCATCGCCTCGGCTGGCCTCGGTCTCGCGCTGCTCGCGACGATCTTCGCCTACTACGCCGGATCCCGGGTGCTCGGCGAGCACTACGACCTCTCGTTCATTCCGCTGCTGCACGCGGGCGCCCGGCTACCCCAAACCCCGGTCCGGCTGGCGTTCGTGCTGGCGGTGGTCGGGTTCGGTACGAAGATGGGCCTAGTGCCCGTGCACACCTGGCTGCCGGACGCGCACTCCGAGGCGCCGACTCCGGTATCGGCGCTGCTGTCCGGATCGCTGCTCGCGGTCAGCTTCTACGCGATCCTGCGGTACTACCAGGTCGCGTCCGTGGTGCTCGGGCCGCGTTTCCCCCGTGACGTACTGCTGGTATTTGGGGTCGCGTCGCTGCTGCTCGCCGCGCTCTACCTGCTCGAGCAGCAGAATGTGAAACGCATGCTGGCGTATTCCAGCGTCGAGCACATGGGCATCCTGGCGATCGGGGTGAGCTTCGGTGCACCGATCGCGCTGGCAGGAGTGCTGCTGCATGTGCTCGCTCACGCCGCGGCCAAGGGCAACGCTTTCATGGGTGCCGGGGTGCTCGTGCACAAGTTCGGCAGCAAGAGCATGTCTTCGATCACCGGCGGCCTGGACCTGCTGCCGTGGAGCGGGCCGCTGTTCGGCATCGCGGTCCTCACGCTGTGCGCGATGCCACCGTTCGGCATCTTCCGCAGCGAATTCGAGATCGTGGAGGGTGGCTTCAGCGCCTCGTCCGATACCGCTGCCGCCATCTTGATCGTGCTCGTGACGATCGCGTTCTTCGGCCTGACACTGGCGAGCAACCGGATGCTGCTGACGCCTCGCCGGGCCGGGACCACCGGCAGCGGGGCGGTGCTCACCAGGGGCGAGCCCAGCGCGTGGATGGTGGTGCCCGTGGTCGCCGGGGTCGCCGTGCTGCTCATGCTCGGGCTCCACCCGCCGGCCGAGCTGACCGGGCTGCTCTCCCGCGCGGTTCACCAGCTTGGGGTGGGAGCGTGAACTCGGACGTGATGACGGTCGCCCGGCTGTCCGGCCATGTGACCGCGCTGTGGCATGAAGTGGCCGCCCGGGTGGCGGCCGGTCACAGGTTCGCGGGCCTTTTCGGTACCGTCCGCCCGGAAGGTCTGGTGCTCTGCGCGCACCTGGTCGGTGGCGATGGGGTGATGGTGGCAGAAGCCGTGCTGCCCCCGACGGCCACCAGCTATCCGTCGCTGACACCGCGGCTCGGCGCCGCGTTCTGGTACGAACGCGAGATCGCCGACATGTTCGGCGTGATCCCGCAGGGACATCCGCGCCCCGAACCGCTGCTGCTGCCGCAGCCGCCGGAGGGCGCGCTGCGGCCCAGGCCGGGTGAGACCGGCGGGCCGGCCGTGATCGAGCCTGATCCCTACGCGCTGCCGCTGCACGTGGTTGGCCCGGGGCTGTTCACGATCCCGCACGGCCCGGTGCGTTCGGGCGTGGTGGAGTCGATCGAGTACCTCGTCGAGACGCCGGGCGAGGACATACCGCACCTGAACATGCGCGTGTTCTACAAGCACCGGGGGCTGGAGAAGCGGTTCGAGGAGATGACCGCCGCGGACGGCGTGCTGCTGGCCGAGCGTGTCGAGGGCACCGCGACGGTCGCGCACACGCTGGCCTACTGCCACGCTCTGGAGCGAATTTGCGGCGCCGAGGTCCCCTGGGCTGCGGCGCTGGTCCGGGTGCTGCACGCGGAACTCGAACGGCTGGCCTCTCACCTGGACGTCGCGGTCCGGCTCGCGGATGGTGCCGGGCTCGCCGTGGCCACCGCCCGGTTCGCCTCTCATAAGGAGCATGTGATGCGCCTGGTGAGCCGGGCCTGCGGAAACAGGTTCGGGCGCCGGGTGGTCGTGCCGGGCGGCGTCAGCCGCCTGCCGCTCGCATCGCCCGCCGACCTGCTGGCCGACATAAGCCGCCTGGACAAGGCGATCACCAGCGACGTCGCCGCGCTGATGGGCACGGCGTCGTTCCTGGACCGGCTGCGCCGCACCGGCGTCCTCAGCCCTGAGCGCGCCCGCGAGCATGGCGCGCTGGGCCCGATCGGCAAGGCGTCGGGTTACTCGGACGACACCCGCCAGCACCGGCCATACGACGCCTACCCGTCGCTCGCATTGCGCGAGCCCGCCCCGCGGGGCGCCGGGGACGCGCTGGACCGGCTGTGGGTCCGCTGGGACGAGGTCGCCCAGTCCTTGCACCTGCTCCGCCAGGTGGCCGACGAGCTTGCCGACGCGCCGGACGGGCCGGTGCGGGCGCGCTGTGACCCCGCGGTGGGGCGGGCGGTCGGCTGGGCCGAGGCCGCTGCGGGCGAGGTGCTCTACGACCTGCGGCTGGAAGGCGGCCGCCTGGCTCGCTGCCGGCCCAGGTCGGCGTCGTTTCACAACCTGGTGCTGATGCACGAGATGTTCCACGGCGACATCCTTACCGACTTCCCGTTCATCGAGGCCAGCCTCGGGCTGTCCGTGGCGGGGGTGAGCCGCTGATGTGGGCGCTGCGAGGACTCCGGAACGGAGTGGTCACCACCCGCTGGCCGTCCAGGCCCGATCCGTACGCGGTCGCGGTGCCCGGGCCCGCGACCGTGCTCGATGCTCATCCCGCTGCCGACGGCGGAGCGCTCGAGGCCCTGTGTCCGACCGGCGCGATCACTCGCGCCGAGGATCCGGCGGGCAACGGTGCCGTGCGTCTCGACCAGGGCAAGTGTGTGCTCTGCGGCCGTTGCGTGGCGGCGCGGCCCGACGTGTTCGGCTGGTCGGCTGGGCCCGCGGCCGCGGCTGCGGCGCGGTCCGGCCTGGTGGTTCCCGAGTTCCCCGAGTCGCCGGAGCGGCTGGCCGAGCTGCAGGACCGGCTGCGCGCCAGGACCGCGGCGCTGCGCCGTTCGGTGCACCTGCGGCACGTCGACGCCGGGTCTGACGGCACCGAGGAATGGGAGATCCTCGCGTTGGCGAACCCGGTCTACGACCTGCACCGGCTCGGCATCTTCTTCACGGCGAGCCCCAGGCACGCGGACATCCTGCTGGCTACCGGCGCAGGCGCGCGGGGCATGACCGAGCCGCTGCGCCGCAGCTACGACGCGATGCCCGAACCGAAGATCGTAATCGCGGTGGGCACCGATGCGGTGAGCGGCGGTCTGGCGGCACCGTCCTATGCGGTGACCGGAGGGATCGGCGAGACCGTGCCGGTGGACGTCTGGCTGCCAGGCTCGCCGCCGACCCCGTTCAGCATCCTGCACGCGCTGCTTCTCGCGATCGGGCGTCTGCCGGCCTCATCCCGCGAGTTCGGGTACGGCAAGGGAGGACAGCGGTGACTGGGTTCTCGGCCGTGCTCGCCGCGGGTCTTGCCCTATTCGCCCTTGCGGCCGTCCTGGACCTGGCGGCCGGGGCGAAGTCGCGCCTGGCTGCCTCACTGCCTTACCTGACTGGCGCGGCAGGATCGGTATGCCTGGTCGTGGGCGGTGCCGGGGCCCTGGCCGGCCATCAGGCCCGGGTGTGGCCGGCCGGCGTGCTCGGATCCGGCACCTTGGGGCTAGTGGCCGACCGGCTCTCCGGGCTCTTCCTGGTCTTCGCGTTCGGTGCCGCGGCGTGGATATCGCTCGGCTTCGCCGGCTGGGCGCACCAGGGTGGAACCGCCCGCCGCGGGCTCGGCGCCAGCTATGCGCTCACGCTCGCCGCCGTGGCGGTGTTCCTTATCGCGCGGGACGCGTTCACGCTGCTGTTCTCCTGGGAGATGCTGACGCTCGCGTTCTATCTGCTGGCCGGGTTCGAGCGCGGCAAGCACGACCGCCCGCCTGCCGCGCTGGTGACGCTCGCGTTCGGCAAGAGCAGCGGCATGGCGCTGCTGGCCGGATTGCTGCTGCTGGCGGCCCGTTCCGGCTCGCTGGCCGTGGCCAGCTTCGCGCACGTGCCGCCCGGCGGGGTCCGCACCACGGCGGAGGCGCTGCTGATGCTCGGCTTCGTGATCAAGGTCGGCCTGGTCCCGTTCCAGATCTGGCTGCCGCGTGGTTACGCGGCAGCGCCCGGGCCCGCCCGGGCCGTGATGGCGGGCGTAGCGGTCAACGTGGGCTTCTACGGGCTGTGGCGCACGCTGGCCGTGCTCGGCGCGCCGCCGGCCTGGCTGATCGGACTGGTTCTCATCCTCGCCGCGCTGACCGCGCTGCTGGGCATCGCGCACGCGGCCGTGCAGATCGGCCTGCTGCGGGTGATCGCGTACTCGAGTGTGGAGAACGCCGGGCTGATCCTGGCCGGGTTCGGTGTGGCGATGGTCGGCGCGGCCGTGGGCGACCGGCTCCTGATCGCGGCGGGCATGCTGGCGGCGACCCTGCAGATGATCGCGCACACCGCCGCGAAGTCGCTGCTGTTCACCGCCGCCGCGGGCATCGAGTCGGTGTTCGGCACCGACGATCTCGACGCGGTGCGCGGTGTTGCGCGGCTGTCGCGATGGCGTGGCGTCGGTCTCGCGGTCGGCGGGCTGACGCTGGCTGGTCTGCCGCCGACCTCCGGGTTCGTCTCCGAATGGTTCCTGCTCGAGGCGCTGATGCAGCAGTTCCGGGTGCCGGGACTCGGGTTCCGGCTGGTGCTCGCGGTCGTGGGCGCGGCGGTGGCGCTCACCGCGGGCTTCGCCGGGGTTACGTTCGTCCGGCTGGTCGGCATGGTCGTGCTCGGACAGTCGCGGCCGGGCGCCGCCGACCTGGGCCTGCGGGACTATCGCCTCGGCGGCCGGGCCGCGATCGCGGGGCTCGGCGCGGCCTGCCTGGTCTTGGCGGCGCTGACGCCGCTGGAGATCCGGGTCATCGCCGCCGGCCTATCACCGATCGTGCCCGCGTCGCTGACCAGCGGCGCGCTGAAGTCGCCCTGGGTGCTGCAGCCGGTGTTTGCCGGGTTCTCGATCCTCTCGCCGTCCTGGCTGTGGATCGCGATGCCGGCCCTGTTCGTGATCGTGCTGCTGCTCGCCGCGGGCCTGTCGGGCCGCAGGCTGCTGCGGGTCCGGCGGGTGCCCGCGTGGCGCTCGGCGACCGCCGGCGTGACCGGGTCGGCTCGTTATACGGTGTTCGGCTTTGCCAGCCCGACGCGGCGGGTGCTGGCTACCGTGCTGCATACCAGAACCGAGGTCCGGCGGCTTTCTCCCGGCGGCAGCGCGAGCGCCACGGCGGTGGCCGATGGGTTTGGGCAAGACACGGCCGCGCACGTCGGCTACGCGTCGGACGTGATCGAGCCGGCCGAACAGTACCTGTACCGGCCGCTGCTGAGGCCACTGCTCGGGCTCGGGCGGGTGGCCACGCGGCTTCAGTCCGGTCGCCTGGACGCATACCTCGCCTACATGCTGATCGCGCTCGTTGCGGTACTTGCCGTGGTCATCGCGCTAGCCTGAGCTGTCCCGCGAGGCTGGACGCGAGTTGATCCCCGGCAACCACTTGTGACCGTCCCCTCCGCCGCTCACAATGGCCGTGGCGATGAGGCTCGCCGTAACCGCGGGATGACAGCTCGCTGATGGCCTCTACTCAGTGACATCCGCACTGTGCTGGAGGAGGTCATGATGGCGAGATTGGCGGCGAGGCCGAGGTGACCCCGTGACTGCGGGCCCGTTTCGCCGGGTGCTGGTCGGCTGGGACGCTTCGGCCGATGCCACGGAGGCGCTCAGCGCGGCGGCGGCGATCGTTCGCGGCGGCGCGGGCCATGTGGTGGCGCTGACCGTTGTGCCGGACGCGCGGGGGAGCGAGGCAGCGGGACAGCGAGCGAGCGAGTTCGCCATCAGGCGACGCGCCGAGGACCGGTTCGAGCGGATGCGTGAGTCGGCGGCCGACGGAGTCCGGATGAGCCTGCACATCGTGGAGGACCGGCAGGTCGGCCGGGCCGTGTGCACGTACGCGGCCGAACACGGCTTCGACTTGCTGGTGCTCGGCAGGCACGGCGACGGTGCGGCGCGGCGCACGCGGCTGGGCCGGGTCGCCGAGGCGGCGGCCAAGGATAGCGCCGTCCCGGTGCTGCTGCTCAGCGCCGAGTGACGCTCTGCCGGCCAGCCCGGGCGCGTCAAGATTGCCAGGTCCCGAGTTGTCCCGTGTATCCTGAAGAAGTAACGCGATGAGGCTCGCGCAACGCCTGTGCCATGTTTTGCGGCCCGGGCTAATGGCCTCTACCTGCACGGACGCCCTGAGCGTCGCCGACAGGTGGAGGGCATTTGTCTGTTCCGGTCCTGATTCAGGTCCTGCAGAGTCTCGTGGTCCTGTGCTTCGCACCGCTGTACGCGGGGGTGCTCACCCGGGCCGAGGCGATGCTCGCGTCCCGGCGCGGCCCGAGCGTGCTGCAGCCCTACCGGGACCTGGCCAAGCTGCTGCGAAAGGGCAGCGTGACCAGCGACCAGGCATCGTGGATCTTCCGGATTACTCCGTTCGTTGCCTTCGCTTGTTACCTGACGGTGTCCGTGATCGTGCCAATCATCACGAACACGCCGCTGCCGCTCGCGTTCCTCGCCGACCTGATCGGCGGTGCGTTCGTGCTGACTCTGGCCAGCTTCATGACCTCGCTGGCCGGGCTGGATACCGCGAGCCCGGCCGGTGGCCTCGGGGCGAGCCGGGCCAGCTGGGTTGGCAGCATGGCCGAGCCAGCGCTGATCCTGGTCTTCTTCACCGTCGGTGCTGTCTCCGCATCCGACAACCCATACCTGATGAACCATGCGATCGCTTCCTCGCCGTACGCGCTGGTGCTGCCCACCCACGTGCTCGGCCTCGTCGCGTTTTTCATGATTGTCCTGGTGGATAACGGGCGGATTCCGATCGACAACCCCGGCGGCACCACCGAGATCTCGATGATCGAGGAGAACCGGGTGCTCGAGTACTCGGGCCGCGGGTACGCGCTGATGAAGTGGGCGAGCTGGATGAAGCTCTTCGTGATGTCCTCGATCTTCATGAACGTGTTCGTCATTCCCTGGGGCCTCGGCACCTCGGCGGATCTGCCGTCGGCGCTGCTCGCGATCCCGGTCCTGCTCGGCAAGCTCGCCGTATGCGGTCTGGCGATCGTGGTGATCGACACGTCGTTCGCCAAACTGCGTTTCTTCCGCATCGCCGAGTTCCTCGGTGCCTCTTTTCTGCTGGCGCTGGTCGGCGTCGCCACGTCCTATGTGATCGGGGCGTGAGCCGATGCAGAGCTTGTCCGCGACCAGCGCCGCAGGCGTGCTGCTCGACCTGTCCGGCGTGCTGATCCTGCTGCTGTCCTTCGCCTGCCTGGGCTCCAAGCTGTTCAACAGGTACCTGGCCTACTACGGTGCCCAGTCGGTGGTGCTGTCGTTTGCCGCGGCTGTTGCCGCCTACGCTTTCGGAAGCATCGAGCTCTGGGTCCTGGCCGTGGCCACCCTCGCGATCAAGGGCATCGGGATCCCGGTGTCCGCGCGCCGGCTGCTCATCCAGCGTCTGGAACTCAAGCGAGACGCAGCGCTGTCCACAGGGCTGTCGACCTCGTTGATCGCCGGCGGCGCCCTGACCGCGTTCGCCTACCTGGTGACCCGGCCGCAACTGCTGCCGCACGGCCTGGTCGCCGCGGCGGTAGTCCCCCTGTCCACCGCGGTCATCCTGCTCGGCGGGCTGTCCATGGTCGTCCGGCGGCACACCGTGGCCCAGCTCATCGGCTGGCTGATCGTGGAGAACGGGGTGTTCCTCGGCGCGATCACGCTGGTCGCGACGTTCCCGTTCATCGTCGAGGCCGGGATCTTCCTGGACCTGGTCGCCGGCGTGCTGATCATGGTGGTCTTCGTGTCCGGCCTGACTCGCAGGCTGGCCAGCGCGAGCGCCGGCGAGCTGAGGGAGCTGCAGGGATGATGATCACGCTGATGATCCTCGTGGTGGCCGGCCCGCTGGCCGGCACCGTGGCCGCCGGGTG
>JASHQP010000730.1 GCA_030039095.1 Streptosporangiaceae bacterium | reverse complement strand
CGGAGACCGGCGCCGAGGTCGCGTCCCTCGGTGAGCTGCAGTACTCCAAGGCCACCTCGGACCCGGTGCGTGTCGTGCTCGCGGTGCCGATCGCCTCGCCGTGGCAATCAGCGGCCGACCTGCCCGAGGGCGTACGAATCTCGACCGAGCTACCGGCGCTGACCAGGCGCTACCTGGAAGCGGCCGGGGTCAAGGCGGTGGTGATCCCGTCGTACGGCGCGACCGAGGCAAAGGTGCCCGACATCGTGGACGCGATCGTCGACCTGACCGAGACCGGCTCGTCGCTGCGCAAGAACGGGCTGCGGATCCTGGATACGCTGCTGACCAGCTACACCGAACTGGTCGCCAACCACGTTGCGTTCGCCGACCCGGTCAAGCGGGCGGCCATGGACGACGTGGCGCTGCTGCTGCAGGGGGCGATCCGGGCCCGCGGCAACGTCCTGCTGAAGCTCAACGTGCCCGCCGCAAAGCTGGCCGCGGTGACCGAGATCCTTCCCGCGATGTCGTCGCCCACGATCACCTCGCTGGCGCGCGGCGACATGAACGCCGTCGAAGCCGTGGTGCCCAAGAGGGGCGTCAACACGCTGATTCCCGCGCTCAAGACCGCCGGCGCCCGGGACATCCTGGAGATCCCAATCTCGAAGATTGTCGAGTAGCGCCCGCATATCTCGCTGGTTAGCGGGCATCTCCGCCACGTTGGCGGGCATCTCCGCCACGGTGGTCCGGCCGGGGAATTGGGCCCTTGACGGGGCTTGTCCCCGGCGCGACGATGATCTCGTTCGCTGCTGGAACCGGTTCCAGCGGGCGATGGGAGCGCGTATGTCGGGATCACGTCCGGCCACGATCGGCGATGTCGCCGCAGCGTCCGGCGTGGGCATCGGCACCGTTTCCCGGGTGATCAACGGCGCGGCCAACGTGCGGGAGACGACCCGGTCGAAGGTTCTGAAGGTCATCGAGGAGCTCGGATACCGGCCCAGTCACCTGGCCGCCGCGCTGTCCCGCGGTTCTCAGCGCACGGTCGCGATCGTGGTGCCGCAGCTGACCCGTCCCTCGGCGGTGATGCGGCTGGCCGGCGCGCTGGCCGTGCTCGACGAGCAGGGTTACGACACCGTGGTCTGCAACGTCGATTCGTTAGAGCAGCGCGACCACCACCTGTCGGCGCTGACCAGCAAGCACCGGGCCGACGGGGTGATCGTGGTGTCCCTGCGGCTGTCCCCGCAGCAGCTCGCGTCGTTCCGGCGCGCCGGGGTGCCGCTGGTGACTGTCGATGCGATCGCCCCGGGCGTGCCACAGACGATCACCGACGACGTGGCGGGGGGCCGCCTGGCAACGCGGTACCTGCTGTCACTCGGGCACCGCAGGATCGGCTTCGTCGGCGACACGATGCGGGGTGCCGCCGCCGCGTCGCGGGTCGGGCTCGGCTTCGTCACGTCACAGCACCGGCTGAACGGATACCGCCAGGCCCTGGCGGCGGCCGAGGTCTGCTACGACCCCGCGCTGGTGCGGCGCGGCCCGCACGGCCCGGCGAACGCTGAGGCCCTGACCGCGCAGCTGCTCGAGCTGCCGGACCGGCCGTCGGCCATTTTCGCCGCATCCGACACGCAGGCGATGGGCGTGCTCGCCGCCGCCGAGCGGTACCGGATCGGCGTGCCCGGCGAGCTGTCCGTGATCGGTTTCGACGACATCGAATCCGCCGGGCTGCTCGGCCTGAGCACGGTCAGGCAGCCGCTGGTGGACAGCGGTGCCGAGAGCGCGCGCCGGCTGTGCGCGCTGATGCGGGGGAAGCGGGTGATCCCGCTGCGGCAGCAGCTCGCGCTGGAGGTCGTGCAGCGATCCACGACGGCGAGCTTTCACGTGACCGGGTCAACGGCCCGGTCGTCGGCCGGTGCGGTGCGAACCGGGCCGGCCGTGGTCCGGCCTGCCTTTGCGCCCGCCGGACTGGCCATGATCCGGACCGCGATCGAGGCGGCCGGAGGTTGTTTCTACCGCGTCCGGCGACCCGGTGCGATGGTGCCCCAGCTGGAGGGATGAGCATGAGCGATAGCGGGAGAGTGAGAGCTTCGGTGCGCCGCGCGCGCGGGCCGGGGATGATGCGGGTGCCGCGCCGGCGGTTCGCCGCCGCGGTGGCCAGCGTCGCCCTGGGCGGGTCGGCCCTGACCGCCTGCGCCGCGGCCAGCGCCAGCGGCTCGGTGACGCTGAACTTCTACGATGCCCCGGACAGCTCGGGCGCCACGGCCAAGGTGGTTGCCGACTGCAGCGCACAGAGCCACGGCAAGTACACGATCTCCTACCAGCAGCTGCCGACGGCCTCGGACGGCCAGCGCCAGCAGCTGGTCCGCCGGCTGGCCGCGCACGACGACAGCATGGACATCCTCGCTCTCGACGTCACCTGGGAGTCCGAGTTCGCCCAGGCCGGCTTCATCGTGCCGTGGACCGGCGCGAACAAGGCGGAGGCCGAGGCCGGCACGCTCAAGCCCGCCCTGGACACCGCGATCTGGAAGGGCAAGCTCTACGCGGTGCCCGACAACAGCAACACCCAGCTGCTGTGGTACCGCTCCGACCTGGTGAAGACCCCGCCCAAGACGTGGGCCCAGATGATCGCCGACGCGGATCAGCTGGCCAAGGAGGGCAAGCCGCACTACATCGAGGAACAGGGCGCACAGTACGAGGGCATAACCGTGTGGTTCAACACGATGGTCGCCAGCGAGGGCGGCTCCATCCTGAACGCGGCCGCGACCAAGCCGACGCTGGGCGCGCCCGCCGTCAAGGCCCTGGAGGCCATGAAGGAGCTGGCCAACGGGCCCGCCGCGGACCCGTCGCTGGACGTGGATCAGGAGAACCAGGGCCGGCTCGCCATGGAGTCCGGCACCGCAGCGTTCGAGCTGAACTACCCGTTCGTGTATCCGGCCATGAAGGAAGACAACCCGAAGCTGTTCAAGTACTTCAAGTGGGCGCCGTTCCCGCAGGTCACCCCAGGCGTGCCGGCCAAAGTGACGATCGGCGGCACCGATCTTGCGATCAGCGCGTACTCGCAGCACAAGGCGCTCGCCTTCCAGGCCGCGCTGTGCCTGCGGGACAAGGCAAGCCAGGTGATCAGCGCCAACATCGGCGGCCTCCCGCCGACCCTCACCAGCGTCTACAACGACCCGGCGATCTTCGCCGACTACCCGTTCCACGCCGACATCCTGAAAGGGCTGGAGGACGCCAGCGTGCGGCCGAAGACGCCGGTGTACCAGGTCGTGTCCATCGACATCTCGCACCTGCTCTCGCCGCCGGCGGGCATCAGCCCGACCGGCACGGAGAAGTCGATGGTCAGCCAGATCAACGACGCCCTGCAATCGAAGGGACTGGTCCCGTGAGCCGCCGCGCGGTGGGCGGCGGCACGGCCGCGAGGAAAGGAGGGGGCCGATGAGCACGAGCACGGAGGCGACGGCCGGTACCGAGGCCGCCGCACAGACCACGGGCCGGCGCAGGAAGGCGCCGCTGTCCGAGGGCGCGCGCGCCGAGCGCAGGCTCGGCTTCCTGCTGTGCGCGCCCGCGGTCATCGTCATGGTGGCCGTGGCCGGCTACCCGCTGATATATGCGATCTTCCTGTCTTTTGAGCGCTACAACCTGGAACTCCCGCAGGACATCAAGTTCATTGGTTTCAGCAACTACGCCGCGGTGCTCAGCTCCCCGTACTGGTGGCAGGCGCTGAAGGTGACCGTGATCATCACGATCTTCTCGGTCTCTATCTCGCTGGTGCTCGGCATGCTGCTGGCCATGGTCATGCACCGGACCATCTTCGGCCGGGGCACGATCCGTACCGCCGCGCTGATCCCGTATGGGATCGTGACGGTCGCCGCCGCATACGGCTGGGAATACGCGTGGACGCCGAGCCAGGGCTACCTGTCGGCGGCCTTCAACAACTCTGCGCCACTGACCAACGAGGTGCAGGCCATCATCGTGATCATCATCGCGGAGATCTGGAAGACCACGCCGTTCATGGGGTTGCTGCTGCTGGCGGGGCTCTCGCTGGTGCCCGACGACCTGCAGAGGGCCGCGATGGTAGACGGCGCCACGGCCTGGCAGCGGTTCACGAAGATCACGCTGCCGCTGATGAAGCCGGCGATCCTGGTGGCGCTGTTGTTCCGGACGCTGGACTCGTTCCGGATCTTCGACAACATCTTCATCTTGACCGACGGCGCCAACAACACCGGTTCGGTTTCGATCCTGGCCTACGACAACCTGTTCAACGCGCTGAACCTCGGGATCGGGTCGACGATCTCGATTCTCATCTTCATCTGCGTGGCGATCATCGCGGTGATATTCATCAGGGGCTTCGGCACCGCGGCGCCCGGTACCAACATTGGAACGAGGTGACCCTCCGATGGCTGCGGTAACCACAACACCACGGCAGAAGGCCGGCTGGGGAGTCGCGAACTTCGTCGTGATCGCGCTGGCGCTGATCCCGGTGCTCTGGATGGTCTCGCTGTCGTTCAAGACGCCGGCGGCCGTTCTCGATCCGTCCTTCATTCCCTCCTCGTGGACCTGGGGGAATTACTCCGGGATCCTGGAGACCTCGCAGTTCATTCGGCCGCTGATCAACTCGATCGGCATCGGCCTCATCGCGACGCTCGTCGCGGTCGTATTCGCGTCCATGGCCGCCTACGCGATCGCGCGGCTGCGCTTTCCCGGCAAGGGGGTGCTGATCGGGATGTCCCTGCTGATCGCGATGTTCCCGCAGATCGCCCTCGTGACCCCGATGTTCAACATCGAGCGCGCGCTGGGCCTGTTCAACACCTGGCCCGGCCTGATCATCCCGTACGTGGCGTTCGGCCTGCCGCTCGGGATCTACACGCTGTCGGCGTTCTTCCGCGAGATCCCCTGGGAACTGGAGAAGGCTGCCAAGGTCGACGGCGCCACGCCGTTCCAGGCGTTCGTGCGGGTGATCGCGCCGCTCGCAGCGCCGGGCATGGTGACAACCGCGATCCTGGTGTTCCTCGCCTGCTGGAACGACTTCTTGTTCGCGATCTCGTTCACGTCGACGATCTCGTCGCGGACGGCACCGGCGGCCATGGAGTACTTCAGTGGCAGCTCGCAGTTCACGGTGCCGACCGGCCCGATCGCGGCCGCGGCGTGCGTCATCACCATTCCGATCATCGTCTTCGTGCTGTTCTTCCAGCGCAGGATCGTGGCCGGCCTGACATCCGGCGCGGTCAAGGGTTAGGAGAGAGAAGTGGCAGAGATCATCCTGGACCACGTCACCAAGCGCTACCCGGACGGTGCGCTGGCCGTCGAGGACTTCACGATGGACATCGCCGACGGCGAGTTCGT
>JASHQP010000729.1 GCA_030039095.1 Streptosporangiaceae bacterium | reverse complement strand
GGAGAGCGGCCGCGAACGCGGGCTCGGTCCCCGTGATCCCGCGCGGCAGGCGCCCCGGGCTCCACGACAGCGCGACCTGCTCCAGCGGCACCGGGGCCCCCGGCAGCCACTCCGGCCGGGCCAGCAGCGGCGTCCCGGCCACCCGCCACTGCGGCGGGTACAGATCCTTGGCGGCCCCGGCCAGATCGCGGCGGCGGGCGTCGAGGAAGGCGCGGACGCGCAGCCAGTCCTGCTGGCTCCTGGTTACCGGGTCGTCGGTGTTGGCGGCCACGTTCACGCATGCTTTCACACCCGCGGGGGGATACCCCCCGCGTTCCCCCCAAAGTCAAAACCAGTGCCACGTCGCTGAAAGCCAAATCTCGCGGGGGTGCCCCGGCGTCTGGTATGCCATGAGATGTTGTTAGCCGGCTGACCTTGGGGGTTGTGGATGTCTTTTCTCGATGAGGCAGACCGTCGCCGAAAGGATCTGGACGACCGGCACCGGCCGTGGCGCTCGCTGACCCTGACCGGCCTGCTCGACGACGTGGCGGCGCGGTTCCCTGCCCGCCCGTTCGTCATTACCGAGCAGGAGACGGTCAGCTACGGCGAGCTCGCGCAGCGGGCGGCCCGCCTGGCCAGGGGGCTGATCGCGAGCGGGGTGCGGCCCGGCGAGCGGGTGGCGCTCGTCCTGCCGAACGGCACCGACGTGATCGCCGCGCGGTTCGCTGTGGCCCGGGCGGGCGCGGTCGCGGTCCCGGTCAGCTTCCGGCTGCACCCCGGGGAGCTGGCCCAGGTGCTCGAGCTGTCGCGGCCGGCGGCGCTGATCACGATGGAGGCGTTCCGCGAGATCGACGCGCTGGACGCGCTGGACCGGATCGTCCCCGGCTGGGATCGCGGGGACGAGCGCCCGGCCGGGGCGCTGCCCGATCTGCGGGTGATCGTCACCGTGCCGGACGGCGGCGAGTCCCGGCGACCCGGCGTGGCCACGCTCCGGGCGCTGGAACTCGGCCCCAGGCCGGACCTGGACGCCGAGCTGGCCGCGCGGGCCACGGCGGCGACCGCGCAGGACCTTGCGACGATCTTCTACACCTCGGGCACGACCGGCGTGCCCAAGGGCGTGCTGTCCAGCCACGACATGGAACTGCGCAGCGCGTATGGCTCGGCGTACGCGCGGGCCTTCGAGGACGGGCGGCGGATCCTGTTCGCGCTGCCGCTCAACCACGTGTTCGCCTACGTCGAGGGCCTGCTCGCGGCCATGTTCGTGGCCGGCAGCGTGGTGGTGCAGCAGGTGTTCGACCCGGTGGCGTCGCTGGCGGCGATCGAGCGGCACCGGGCCGGCGAGGCGCTGTTCGTGCCCACGATGAGCCTGGCCGTCGTCGAGGCGGCCAGGAAGTCGTCGTACGACCTGTCGTCGCTGCACTCGGTGATGTCGGCGGCTTCGTCGGCGCCGGCCAGCCTGTGGAACGACCTGAACGAGGTGCTGGGCGTGCCGCAGCTGGTGACGGCGTACGGGATGAGCGAGACGTCAGCGGCGACGACGTTCACCAGGCCCGGCGGGCCCGTCGAGGACCTCGAGCACACGGTCGGCTGGCCCAAGCCGGCCGGCATCGCGGGGGAGGAAGCGCTGGGCGGTGCTCTCGCCGAGTACAAGGCGGTCGACCAGGTCACCGGTGCCGACCTGCCCCGCGGCCGGGAAGGCGAGCTGGTGGCGCGCGGGCCGATCGTCAGCTCCGGCTACTTCGAGCAGCCCGAGGCCACCGCGGCGGCGGCCATGCCCGGCGGGTGGCTCCGGTCCGGCGATCTTGGGTTCGTGCGCGAGGACGGCGCGCTGGTGCTCACCGGCCGGGCGAAGGACGTGTACAAGTGCGGCGGCGAGCTGGTCATGCCGGTCGAGGTCGAGGCGTGCCTGACCCGGCGGCCCGACATCGCCCAGGCCTACGTGGTCGGCGTCCCGGACGCCCGGATGGGTGAGGTCGGGTGCGCCTGGGTCGTTCCGGCCGGACAGGCCAAGCCCGACGCCGAGGAGGTGATCGGCTACTGCCGGGCGGAACTGGCCCGGTTCAAGGTGCCCGCGTACGTGCTGTTCACCACCGCCGATCGGCTGCCGCTCACGGTGTCCGGCAAGGTGCAGAAGTTCAAGCTGGCCGAGCGCGCCGCCGGCGAGCTCACGCCGTAGCGGTCCGCAGCAGCACCCGGCCGATCACCTCGCGCCCGGACACCAGGGACAGCCCGGCGGGCGCCTGGTCGAACGGCAGCTCGCGGTAGATCTCCGGACTGATCGCCCCGTCCGACCACAGTGCGACCAGCGCGTCGTGCACCTCGCGGAGCAGCGCCGGGTTCTCCCGCCGGTAGCGGGCCAGGTGCAGGCCGACCAGCGAGTAGTTCCGCAGCAGCACGTGGTTGGTGCGCAGCTCGCCGATGCCGCCGGCGAAGCCGGCGACCACGATGCGGCCCTCCCACGCCACGCAGCGGCGGGCCCAGTCGAATGCGTCCCCGCCGACCACGTCGACGGTGACGTCGGCGCCGTGCCCGCCGGTGACGGCGCGCACCCGCCCGGCAGGATCCGGCTCACCGGCCAGGTCGATCACGGCATCGGCACCCATCCGGAGGCACGCGTCCGCCTTGCGCGGCCCGGTGGCCGCCGCGATCACGAAGGCGCCGGCGGCGCGGCCGAGCTGGACGGCCGCCGAGCCCACCCCGCCGGCACCGCCGGTGACCAGCAGCGTCTCGCCGGGCTGGAGCGCGGCGCGGTGGTGCAGGCCCACGTGCGCGGTCTGGTACGCGATGTGCAGGGCGGCGGCCACGCTGACCGGCATCGCGTCCGGCACCGGGTACAGCTCGGCGGCGGTAACGGTGATCGACTCCTGCAGCGCGCCGTTCGGCAGCTCGGGAACGACCAGGACGTGCTGGCCGGGGGAGAGCCCCGCGCCCGGACCGGCCTCCGCGACCACGCCAGCGGCCTCGAAGCCGGGAGAGAACGGCAGTGCCG
Organism: Streptosporangiaceae bacterium; assembly: GCA_030039095.1. The sequence continues at coordinate 88 of JASHQP010000729.1, read as the reverse complement.
GCCGCTCCTGGTACCGGCCGGCGCACAGCAGCAGGTCGGGAAAGTTCAGGCCGACGGCCCCGACCGTGACGCGCGCCTCGCCGGGCCC
>JASHQP010000728.1 GCA_030039095.1 Streptosporangiaceae bacterium | reverse complement strand
GCTCGGCCAACGTACGCGTCGAGTTCCCCCGGCTGATCCGGCTCTGGCGCAGCGGCCAGCTCAAGCTGGAGGAGCTGGTGACCGGCCGGATCGGCCTCGACGCCATCAACGAGGGATACGCGGCGCTGCGGGCGGGCGCCGGGATCCGGACGGTCGTGACCTTCTCCTAGAGCTCCGGAACCTCGCCGACGATCGTGAGCCGGTGGAGTTCCCGCTCCTCGCGGTAGTCGGCGACCGCGTAGTGCTGCACGCACCGGTTGTCCCATACCGCGACGTCGCCGGGGCTCCACTTGTGCCGGAACGTGAAGTTGGGCTCGGTGGCGTGCTGGCAGAGCCAGCCGAGCAGGCCGCTGCTCTCCTCGACGGTCATGCCCTCGAACTGTGTGGTGTAGAACGAGTTCAGGAACAGGGCGCGCCGGCCGGTCTCGGGGATGGTCCGCACCGCCGGGTGGACGCCCTTCGCCACCCCGCCTCCCTTCCTGCGGACGTGCACGGCGCGCAGCCCGTGCAGGAGCTCCTGCATCGCGGGGGAAAGCCGCTCGTAGGCGGCGTACTGGCTGGCCCACATCGTGTCGCCGCCGACATCGGGCAGCTTCTTCGCCGCGAGGATCGAGACGAACGGCGGGCGCTCGAGGAACGTCCAGTCGGAGTGCCAGTCGTCGTGCCAGTGGGGATCGTCATCCTTGGGCTGCGTCTTGATCCGGAACAGCTCGGCATGCCCGTCGACGAGGTCCACGTCGGGCGGCATGGAGATGAGGTCGCCCCAGTTGCGCCCGAAGGCGATCTGCTGCTCGGCGGTCAGGTCACCTTGTCCCGTGAAGATCAGCACGCAGTGCTCATAGAGCGCGGCACGCACCGAGTTCATCGTCTCTTCGGGCAGTGGGCGGGACAGGTCGAGGCCGTCCACGCGCGCACCGAGCGCTCCGCTCATCCTGGTCAGGGCGTAGGTCTGGGTCGCAATCGTCATGTGAGTCCATCCACCTCATATTTAGAGACTTACGTATACAGTAACATAATAGCTGCCGTATGTGGCTTCGAGCCAGGGCAACCCGGGGTCAGGGGCATCACGGCGCGTGGCGAATGATCAGGGCTAGCGTGACGCGTCGAGGATGAAATCGCGGCGCAGGTCCAGCAGGACATGGTCGGCGGTGAGCAGCCGGAGCCCCGCGCATGATGCTTGCGCGACGATGAGGCGGCCGAACGGGTCGTGCCTGATGAGTTCGCTCACCCGTAGTCGGCGCCGGCGATCGAGGTGAGGGCCGACTTGCGGTCGCCGCGCTCGCCGCGGGTGACGATCCGGTAGGCGAAGTACCCGATGACGACGATGACCAGGGACATCACCAGCATGATCGTGCCGAGCGCGTTCAGCGCAGGCCCGCCGTTGCCGCCGTGCTGCTGCGCGTAGATGTAGACCGACATCGGGGTGTTCCCGGCGCTCGAGGACAAGAGGTCGACGATCACGAAGTCGTCGATGACGCTCGAGAACACCAGCACCGCGCTGGCGAAGATGGCCGGAGTGAGCAGCGGCAGCAGCACCCGGCGGATGGCCTGCCACTGCGTGGCGCCGAGATCGGCGGCCGCTTCCTCGTACTGCTTGCCGATCGTGACCAGCCGGGCCTGGACGATGATCGCGGGCCAGCTGATGTTCCAGGAGACCAGCCCCAGCGTCTCGGCGAGCGTGCCGAGGTGCACGAAGCTGAACATGACCGTGAACACGAAGAACATCGCGACACCGAAGATCAGCTCCGGAACCACGAACGAGAGGATCATCACGAAGTTGAACGTCGACGACGTGTAGCCGCGCCAGCGGTTGATGCCGAGAGCGAACGCCACGCCCAGCGGGACCGCGATGATCGTGGTGTAGACCGAGAGCTTCAGCGTCTGGAACACCGCGGCGTGCAGGGCGGGGTTGTGCCACACCGAGTTGACCGGGTCGGTGAAGTACCAGCGCCACGAGAAGCCCTGCCAGACCGCCTGCGACTTGCCGTTGTTGAACGAGAACAGCACCGCGAGCGCGATCGGCACCAGGGACCAGATCAGGTAGATCCAGGTGAAGCTCTCGAGCAGCCACGGCTTGCGCCACGGGTTCCGCCATGGCCGCAGCCGGGCGGCTCCGGGCTGGCTGGGGGCGCCGGCGCGGGCGGGGGTCTGTGTTGTCGCGTCCGCCGCGGTCATGCTGCCTCCCGGGACGACCTGTTGGTGGCGATCACGTAGTAGATCATCGGGACGATCAGGATCAGCAGCAGCAGCAGCGAGAGCACCGCGCCCTGGCCCTGCAGGCCCGGCGTGCCGAGCTGGCCCTCGATGAGGTTGCCGATCATCGACGTGTTGGGTGCGCCGGAGAGCAGCTGGTTGGTGTAGTAGTCGCCGAGCATCGGCAGCACGGTGATCAGCATCCCGGTAAGGATCGGCTGCCGGGACAGCGGCAGCGTGACCCGGACGAACGTGCGCACCCGGCCGAGGCCGAGATCACGTCCGGCCTCGATCAGCGACGGGTCGATCCGGTCCAGGCCCGCGTACAGCACCAGGATCAGGTACGGGATGTAGCCGTAGACCAGGCCGAGGATCACGGTGAGCGGCTTGCCGCCGAGCCAGTCGATGGGCGACGACGCGGAGGTGATGCCCAGCGTGGACAGGATCTTGTTGATGTACCCGTTCACCTGGAGCAGGTCGATCCACGCGAGCATGCGCATCATGTAGCTGATCCAGAACGGGGCGATCAGCAGCACCAGGAACAGGCCCTTGCGCCGCCCGGAGAAGCGGGCCACGAAGTACGCCGCCGGGTAGCCGATCACCAGGCAGAGCAGCGACGCAACCACCGTGTAGACGATCGTCCGCACGGCGATCGGCGCCGCGAACGCGGTGGCGCCGATCAGGTCGTGGTAGACGTTGATGACGTTCGACGAGCTCCAGTGCAGCGGGTTGTACTGGGCGATCGGCGACTCGGTCAGCTCGTTGAGCTGCCCCTCGGCGATCCCCAGCACCGCGTAGAACGGCACGATGAACAGCAGGAGCAGCCAGATGATGCCGGGGGCGGCGAGAGCGATCCAGAACGCCTTGGACTGCTGGCCCTCCGGGCGGCGCTTCGGATCCTCGGTGCGGGCCGGCGTGGGCTTGGTCGGCGGCGGCGGTGACTTCGGCGGGGCGACGCTCATGCTAGATCCCGTTGCTTACGACGAGCCAGGCCTGCTGCCACAGCGCGTCCGTGTCCACCGGCAGCTGCAGCTCGCTGACGCCGCGGCGGAAGTAGGACGGGAGCACGGCGGTGGATATCAGGCTTGGCGGCAGGAGTTTCTCCTTGACCAGGCGCTGGGGAGTGATCTCGTTCAGCGGCTGCATGTAGCCGTTGTAACTGATGTTCTCCAGCGCGTTGTCCAGGTCCATGAAGTAGTTCAGGAACAGGTGCGCGAGCACCGGGTTCGTCGACGAGCGCAGAATCGTGAGCGTGTCGTTCGCCACCGGGCCCCTGCCGTCCGGAGGGAACCAGTACCCGACGACGTCGACCGGCACCCCCTTGGGCATGTACGACGGGGCCGCCGCCATGTCACCGGACCACGCGTGGTGGATCCAGATCTGGCCGCTCGGGACCTCGGTGTAGTCGTTGTTGTCGATGTGCACGTTGACCAGGTTCGACAGGTCCTGCAGCGACTGCCGGGAGAGCGAGATCTGCCGGTAGTCGGTCGTGTTGAGGTCGAAGATCCCGTTCTTCATCAGGCCGAGGCTGATGCCCTCGCGGTAGTCGTCGAGGATCGCCACCTTGCCCTTGTACTTTCCCTGCCAGGGCATGGCCCAGGCGTTCTTCATCGTGTACGGGTTCTCGTGCACGTAGTCCTTGCGCCACGCCATGCCCGTCGTGTAGATCGTGTACGGAACCGTGTACTGCCAGCCCCGGTCGTAGAACGGGTTCTGGAAGTCCGGCCACTCCTGGGTGATGTTCGGCAGGTAGCTGTGGTTGAGCGGCTGGATCAGCTTCGACTCGATCAGCTGGCCGAGCACGTCGACAGTGACGCCCATGAACACGTCGAAGGACAGCCCGCTGCGCAGCTTGGCCAGCGCCTCGTCCATCGTGTTGAACGTGGTGACCTGGGCCTTGCAGTTGTATTTCTTGGCGAAGCTGTTCACGCACGCCTGGTTGACATACGCCACCCAGTTGAAGATCTGCAGCGTCGCCCCGGTCTCCGGCGGCTTGCCGCTGGGGACCATCGGGTTTTCCTTGAACGTCGGCCACTTGACCGGGTTGTTCGGCCGCGGCAGCGGCACCTTGATGCTGCCGGCCAGGTCCGATGCGCACGCGGAGAGCAGGGTGCCGCCCGCGCCAGCGAGCAGTCCGGCGGCCATGCCGCCCTTCAGCACGCTGCGTCTGGTGGGCCAGCCAGGCGGCCGACTTCCGTCGGCGGGCCAGCCTTCTCTTGGGTGCATGTCACCCTCCGGCGGTCCGCGAGGCGGACCTTGACTGAACATTCGGTCAATGCACGGTGTTACCGCCTAGAACTACTACTGTCGGGCACTGGGCGCAAGGCATTCTCCGTAACGGTCCGGACTACGGGCGGAGGGCGGCGGCGAACACCGCGAAGTTGTCGGTGAAGCGCCTTATGTCAGCCTCGTCGTGCTGCACCGAGATCAGCCACTGCTCGGCCTTGCCCCAGGGCGGCAGGAACACCCCTCCGTTGTGCTGGTACAGCCAGTGCGCGTTGCTGTAGGAATCGTCGATGTCGAGGAAATCGCGGAAATCACGGACCCGCTCGGGGCTGAACACCACGCAGCCCTTGGCGCCGACGGCGACAACGTGCGCGGGCAGCCCCCTGGAGTCGATCTCGTGCTGAAGGCCGGCCACGGCCTGCTGCCGCAGCGCGTCGATCCGCTCGTACGCCGCCGGGGTGGCGACCTCGCAGAGCATGGCCCGGCAGGCGGCCATCGCGAGCGGGTTCCCGTTGAACGTGCCGACCATCTCGTAGTCGCCGTTGGAAACGTGGGCCATCGCTTCCTCGGTGCCGCCGATGGCGGCGACGGACACGCCGCCGCCGATCGCCTTCGCGAGGCAGATGATGTCCGGCGTGACCCCGGTCACCCCGGTCGCCCCGCTGGGCCCCGCGGTGAGCCCGGTCTTGACCTCATCGAAGGTCAGCAGGGCGTCCTTCGAGTGCAGCAGTTCCTTCAGGCCGGCCAGGTAACCCGGCTCGGGCTCGATGATCCCGGCGTTCATCATGATCGGCTCGATGATCATCCCGGCGATCTTGCCCGGGTACTCGTCCAGCAGCCGGGCGACGCCGTCGAGGTCGTTGAACCCGACCACCAGGGTGAGGTCCGTGATCGCCCGGGGAATCCCGGTGCTGGACGGGACCTGGGACGGCTTGTGCGCGGGCCCCACCTCCTCGGCCTCGGGTGCGACCGACACCTGCACCGAGTCGTGATGGCCGTGGTAGCAGCCCTCCACCTTGATGATCAGATCCCGGCCGGTGATCGCGCGCATCAGGTGGATGGCGTCCATGGTCGCCTCGGTGCCCGAGTTGGCGAAGCGCCACAGCGGCAGGCCGAACCTGCGGGTCAGTTCCTCGGCAACCAGGATCGCCGCTGGCGTCGGCTGGGCGAAGTGCGTGCCGAGCGCAGCCTGGCCGCGTACCGCTTCCACGATCGCGGGATGGCCGTGCCCGGCCAGGGCCGCGCCGTATCCGCCGTGCAGGTCGACGTACTCGGTGCCGTCGACGTCGTAGATCTTGGATCCCTTGCCGTGGCTGAGCCATACCGGCTGCGGGCTGGTGATCTGCCAGCTGGAGGTGACCCCCCCGGCGAGCGCGCGGTCCGCCCGGGCGGCCATCCGCCGCGATTCGCCCTGACGCTCGACGAAGATCTTCTCCTGCTGGGCGATGAGCTCGTCGAGGGCGGCGGGGCTGGGGTTATGGGCGTTGCTGATAGTTCTGGGCGACTGATTCGGGACGGCCTGCTCGGCCATTGCGCGCTCCTCACGCGATTGACTGAATGTTCAGTCTAGGGCGGGCCCAATGGGCTGGCAAGGGCCGCGGGCCTGGCTGGCCCCTCCGCTCAACCTCGGGCGGCGGGCCGCCAGCGGGCCGCCACGGCCGCCACGAGCCGCCAGCCGAGCAGGAACAGGCCGAGGAAGCACAGCGCGACGACGATGAAAGCGGGCGCGGTCCCCTGACCCGCCACCACGCGGAGCAGCATGCCGACCGCGACCGTGCCCAGCCACGCGCCGAGGCCCGCGGGGACGATCGCGGCGGGCCGTCGCCAGGCGCGGGTGACGAGCAGCCCAGTCCCGAGCCCGACCAGGAACGGCCAGGCGGTGCTGGCCAGGCCACCGGCCGACTCCCCGTGGTGGTGCGCGGCCAGGCCGATCGCGACAAATACCATCACGCAGCACACATCGAGGATCAGGGCAACGGCCGGGGGTGTTCCGTGCAAGCGCGTGCGCGATGTGGCCGTGACCATGGGGCCAGGCTAGCCGAGACCGGCCGGGCACCCCGGGCGGTGATCCGCCCGGGCCTCGCCGCCGGGCCTCAGACGCCGAGGGCGCCCCTGGCCCCGGCCCGGAACAGGCGGAACGGCAGCAGCCGCTTGGCCAGCAGGCCGATGCGCTCGGCGGACTTGCCCGCCGACACCCGCATGGGTGGGTGCGGAGCCTCCAGGACCCGCCGCACCACCGTGGCCACGGCGGCAGCGGGCGCGCCGTTGGCCTCGTCGCGTTCCATCACGCCGAGCGCCTTGGTGAACGCGGGGCCGTAGAGCGGGCCGGTGGCCGCCGCCGCCGTCCGGCGGCTGCCGGTGAAGTCGGTGCTGATGTTCCCGGGCTCGACGAGCGTCACCTGGACGCCGAACGGCGCGACCTCGTACGCGAGCGCCTCGCCGAAGCCCTCGAGGGCGAACTTGCTGGCCGTGTAGAAGGCCTGGAACGGAATGGCGATCAGCCCGCCGAGCGAGCTGACCAGCACGATGCGGCCGGCGCCGCTGGCCCGCATCGTCGGCAGGACCTGCTGCACCACCCGGACGCACCCCCAGAAGTTCGTCTCGAGCTGGGCCTTGGCCTCGGCGAGGGTGCACTGCTCCGCGGCGCCCGCCAGGCCCCACCCCGCGGCGGCGACCAGGGCATCGACCCGGCCGCGCTGCGCCAGCATCCCCGCGACGCCGGCGCGCACCGATTCGTCGTCGTCGACGTCCATGACCAGCCCGGTGCACCCGGCCGGGGCCGTGCCGCGCCGGCTTGCCGCGGTGACGGCCCAGCCGGCCGCCTGCAGCGTCTCGGCGCAGGCGCGGCCGATGCCAGCCGACGCGCCGGTGATCAGCACCGATCTCGCTTCATCCGTCATGAGGGCGCTCCGATTCCGTTGGTCACGGAATCGTACGCGTCGAGCCGGTCCGCTACGCCAGCCCGCTTTCCGGCGCCGCCGCGAGCGCATGGGCACCGGCGGGCTCGGTTCTGCTCGCGCCGCGCATCAGCAGCAGGTATACCGCGGCCGCCACGACCCATCCGACGATCCACGAGATGTCCGCGCCGCCGAGCTTGGCGACGAGCGGGCCGACGTAGTCGGGCTGCGAGACGAACGGCCACTCCGCACCCAGGCCGATCGCGTAGGCGAGCAGCCCGCGCCAGGCGACCTTGCCGTAGATGCCGTTCGGGACGAAGAAGGACTCGACGTCGTAGCGAGCGCGCCGGACCACGAAGTAGTCGGTGAGGTTGACCGCCGACCATGGGATGAAGATGACGAGCAGGACGTCAAGGAAGTTGCTCAGGTTCGTCACGAAGTGCTGGTAGCCCAGGAGCGCAACGATCAGCCCTGCGGCCATGACGCACAGGAAGGGCACGAGCCGCACCGTCAGCGAGACCGCCTTGAAACGGCGCCACATGTTGCCGAACGCCAGTATCTGGAACCCGCCCGTGTACGCGTTGAAGGTGCACGCGTCGATGAGGCTGAAGGCCATGACGATCAGCGCCCATTTACCCGAGACCTTGCCAACCGCCGCGACTACCCCGAGGCTCGGCAGCAGCGCGGCGAAATAGGCGCCGATCACGCACGACCCCGTGGTCGCCAGGACGTTGCCTCCGTAGATCGCCCAGAACAGCCGCTTGCCGCTGGTCTGCGCGGGCAGGTAGCGGGTGTAATCCGACACGAAGGGGCCGTACGACAGCATGTCGATGACGAGCAGCGCCACGCCCGCCATGAACAGGCCAGCGGAGGGCGCCGTCATGCTGGTCTCGTGGGCCGGCAGCGAGCCGTAGGTCAGTGCCTGGATGAGCATGATCAGAAGCGAGATCCCCACGATGACCGCCGTTGCCCGCATCACGTGATGGATCCAGCGGTAACCGAATACGCCGATCACCACCGCGGGCACGGTGAGGATCACCGCCCACCATGGAATGCTCACAGAGTTCACGACGCCCTGCATGCTCTGCGACTGGATCACCAGCTGAGCGGCGATGAACCCTACGTTGAGGAGCAGGACGCAGGGGAACAGGAACGCCGAGCCGTAGAACCCGAACTGCCCGCGGCTCTGAATGGTCTGCGGCACTCCGAGCACGGGGCCCTGAGTCGCGTGCAGCGCTATGAGCAGTGCGCCGATCAATGTGCCCGCCGCTATGGCGATGACCGCCCACCAGAAGGTCAGGCCGATCTCTACGACGACCGCGCCGATGACGAGGTTGAAGACGTTCACGTTCCCGCCCCACCAGAAGGCGAACTGCTGCCACGGCTTCCCGTGCCGCTCGGCGGCGGGGATCACGTCGATGTGACGGCTCTCGAGATGCCCGCCGATTTCGTTGTCTGCTGCTGTCGCGTCGGCCATGATCTCCTCGCCCCTTCCGTGAGCGGTCGTGACTTATCTCCGAGAGCTGATCAGGTCGGCGGCCCTTTCCGCGATGGCCAGCACGGTCGCATGGGGATGCGCGTTGGGGATCGCGGGCATCACGGATGCGTCCGCGACCCGCAGCCCGTCGATCCCCTGCACGCGTAGTTCCACGTCGACGACAGCGCCGTCGTCCCGGCCCAGCCGGCACGTGCCGACCGGGTGGTAGTAGCTGCCCACCGCGTGCCGCACGTAGTCACGCACGCCGGCGTCGGTCCGCACGTCGGGGCCCGGGTAGAGCCTCCGGTGGCGGTCGTGAGAAGACTCGTCCCACACGCCGCGGCCCGAGGTTGCCTGCTGGATGATCGTCACCCCGGCTGCCAGCGCGTCCAGGTCCCGTCCGGTGCGCAGCAGACCCGGATCTATCAGGGGAGACGCTTGCGGGTGCGCAGACGCGAGCCGGACAGAGCCACGGCTTTCCGGTGCCACCACGGAGGCAACCAGCGCGTATCCGGTCGGCGGAGGCTCGTTCCCCGCGGCCGTCAGCGGAAGCAGGATCGGGAACAGGTGCAGGTCTGGGACCGTGCCGCCGAGCCCGCTGCGCAGCGCCGCGTACATCTCGCCGTGGTTGTACCGGCTGACCGGCAGCGCACTCTCGGTGGCGTACGACGTCAGCGCGATGGGGTGATCCTGGAGATTCTCGCCAACCTCCCCGGCATCCGCCACCGGGCCTATCCCAAGGTTGCGCAGCCGATGTGCCGGGCCGATCCCGGAGAGCATCAGCAACTGCGGCGTGCCGATGGCCCCGGCGCAGAGGATCACCTCACGCGAGCAGCTCACCTGCGCCGGCGCTCCGTCGCGCACATAGCTGATGCCGGTGCAGGTGCCGCGGCTGAATCTTAACGCCGTGACGAGGCACTCCGTGCGGACGACCAGGTTGGGGCTGCCGAGCATCGGCCGCACGTAGCCGTCGGCGGGGCTGACCCGCTCGCCGTCGGCGATGGCCAGGTCGACCCAGCAGGCACCTTCCTGGTTCGGCCCGCTCAGATCGTCGGTTGCTGGCCAGCCCGAGGCGGTCAGCGCGGCCGCGAACGCGACCGCGACCGGATGGCGGTCGGCCTCCGGCACCGGAGCCACCCGTATCGGCCCGTCGTGGCCGCGGAGCTCGAGATCGCGTCCGGCCGCAGACTCCGAGCGGCGGAAGTACGGCAGCAGGTCGGCGAACGCCCAGCCCTTCGCGCCCTCGGCCGCCCAGCCGTCGTAGACGGCGCGGTTGCCCCGGGTGTGGGCCATGCCGTTGATCGCGCCGGACCCGCCAAGGGTCCGGCCTCGTGGGTAGACGATCGGGCCCGCGTCGGCTTGCGGGACGGTGGCGTCGCCCCACTCCGCCGCCGAGCCCAGGTTCTCCGGCCACGCGTTGGGCACGCTCGTTGCGCGGGTGCGCTGCGGGCGCCCGGCCTCCACGAGCAGCACCCGGGCGCCGGGATCCTGCGCGAGCCTGGCAGCGACGACGCAGCCAGCGCTGCCCCCGCCGACGACGATGTAGTCGAAACCGTCCACCATTTCCTCCCGCCCGCTCGTCATCGGCCGGACCGCGGGCCACCGTTGCGCGCGGCTATTGCGGCGATTCGCCCTCCGGGCCTGCGCCGGGGGCGCTGGCCTGGAAGAACAGGTCGGCTACCGCGTCGCTCGTGGTCAGCCACACGCCGTCGCGGTCGCGCAGCTGCTCGAGAGCACGGGCCAGGTGGATCGCCCGCCAGGGCTGGCCGACCAGGAACGGGTGGAACCCCACTCCCAGCACGCGCCCGTGGTCGCCAGGGTCGGCGAGCATCTGATCGACGGCGTCGAGTATCGACTGCGCGAACTGTTCGCCGGTCTCGTGGTGGAGCATGAACGCGACGACGTCGTTGAGCTCGCGCTGGTAGGGAACCGACGCCAGCAGACCGCTGGAGACGTTCACCCAGTGCGGCTGATCGTCGTCCGCCCAGTCGATCGTGTACCGGTAGCCAGCCTCTGCTATCACGTCGAACGTGTTCATGGTCCCGGTCAGCGCCGGCCCGATCCAGCCCGCTGGCGGGTGCCCGACGGCGGCCTCGATCGCGGAAGTGACCTTCTTGACGAGCTCGACCTCCGCGTCCCGCTCGAGGCCGACCTGCCAGGTGGAGTTGTTGTCGCCGTGCGCGACCCAGCTCGTCCAGCCGCGCCCGAGCGCCTCCTCGATGAGGCCGGGATACTCGGCGCAGGCGTCGCTGTTGACGATGCCGGTCACCGGGATGCCGGCCCGGTCCAGGATGTCCATGAGCCGGAATGCGCCCACCCGGGGGCCGTAGTCCCGCCACCCGTAGTTCATCGGGTCCGGCACCAGGTCGGCTGTGTACGGCACGAGGGACAGGCCCGGCTTGCCCCACGGGTAGTGCTCGATCGCCACGCCGAACCAGAGGGCCAGGCGGGAGCCTCCGGGAAGCTCGAACGGCGGTCGGCGAACGATCGGCGAGTACTCGTAGAACGGGTTGCTCATGCTTTACCCCAGCCGGCTAGGTGGTGGGCCCGAGGTTGACCACCACGGTCTTGAGCTCGGTGTACTCGTCCATGGTCTCCCGGCAGGTCTCGCGTCCCCAGCCGGACTCCTTGTAGCCGCCGAACGGCAGGGCCGAGTCGCAGGCCTGATAGCAGTTGACCCACACCTGGCCAGATTCCAGGGCCGCGGCGACCCGGTGGGCTCGCGACACGTTCTGGGTCCATACTCCTGCGCCGAGTCCGAATCGGGTGTCGTTGGCCGCCTCCAGAACCTCCTCGTCGGTGTCGAACGGGATCACCGTTATCACCGGGCCGAAGATCTCCTCGCGGGCCACCCGCATGTCGCTGGAGGCGTCGACCATGACGGTGGGCTTGATGAAGTAGCCGTTGTCGCCCCACCGGGCTCCGCCGGTCACGATCTTGACGCCCTCCTCGCGCCCGAGACGGATGTACCGGGAGACGCGGTCGAAATGCTCCTGGGAGACCAGGGGGCCCATCTGTGTCTCGCTGTCCAGCCCGGGGCCCATCCTGACCGACTTGGCGTAGTCGGCGATGCCGGCCACGACGTCGTCGTGGAGCGACCGCTGAACATACAGGCGGGCGCCGGCGATGCAGCTCTCTCCCTGGCAGACGAATCCGGCGACGCAGGCGGCGGGGATCGCTTCTGCCAGGTCGGCGTCGGCAAAGATGATGTTCGGCGCCTTCCCGCCGAGTTCCAGCGACACGCGCTTGAGCGTCGGAGCGGCGTTCTGCACGATCTGCTTGCCCACCTCGGAAGATCCCGTGAAGCTGATCTTGTCGACGCCCGGGTGGCGGACCAGGGCATCGCCGGCCTCCTCGCCATACCCTGTCACGTAGTTCACGACGCCCTGGGGGATGCCCGCCTCGAGAGCCAGCTGCCCGAGCAGCGCTATGGACAGGGGTGTCTGCTCGGCCGGCTTGATCACGATCGTGCAGCCCGCGGCGAGGGCAGGGGCGAGCTTCTTGACCACGGCCAGCAGCGGCAGGTTCCAGGGGGCGATGGCGGCGACGACGCCGATCGGCTCGCGGAGCGTGTAGGCGTGGTAGGAGTTGCCGAGCGTGGCGGGGAAGGAGACGCCGATGGTGTCGCCCGTGATCTTCGTCGGCCAGCCGGCGAAGTAGCGCAGCATGTCGACGGTGAACGGCACGTCGAAGAAGCGGGCCTCGTTGATGGGCTTGCCGTTGTCCAGCGAGTCGATCTGGGCGAAGTCCTCCAGGCGCGCCTCGATCATGTCGGCCAGGCGCCAGATCAGCTTTCCCCGTTCCTGCGGGGTGGTGCGCTTCCACGGCCCCTTCAGCGCGAGCCGCGCGGCGGCCACGGCCCTGTCGACGTCCTCGGCCGCCCCGCGCGGCGCCGAGGCGATCTCGCTGCCGGTGGCCGGGTCGTACACGGGGAAGGACTCGCCCGAAGCGGCCTGCACCCAGTCGGCGCCGATCAGCATCGAGGTCGTGCCCTCGGTGTACTTCCGCGCGCTCGCTGACAGCTCAACTACGGACATTGCACGTCCCTCCGTCGCTCGTCCTTCATGATCACCGGGCCGCGCGAGGCTCGGGGCATCGCGCGGCCCGGCTGGCTTCAGTCGGTGGCCCCGGCCGGGCCGAGGGCGGCGCGCTGGTGCAGGCCCACGGCGGCCGGCGCCGGCGGGCTGATTCGAGCGGCCACCAGGTACAGCACGAACGCCACGACGCCTCCGACGATCCACGAGATGTCGACGCCGCCGAGCGCGCTCACCAGCGGCCCGGTGTAGAACTGCTGGCTTATGAACGGGACCTCCGCGGCGACCGCGATGATGTAGGGAATCAGGCCGCGCCAGATGAAGCCCGGGTACTGCCCGTGGGGCGTGAAGAACGACGGCACGTCGTAGTTGCCGTGCCGGACGATGTAGAAATCGGCGAGGTTGATGGCCGACCAGGGGATGAAGACGAACAGCAGAACGGCGAGGAATTCCTCGACCTTGGGCACGAACGAGGTGGAGCCGAAGAGGGCAGCCAGGACGCCCGCGACGAGCAGCAGGCCGCAGCCGACGACGCGGGTGGATACCCTGTCGCGCACGTCCCTGAAGCAGCTCGCGATCGTCGCGATGGCCAGCATGCCGGTGTAGACGTTCAGCACGTCGGAGCCGATGAGGCTGATCGCCATGATCGGCAGGATCCAGATTCCGCAGATCGTCTTCACGGCGACCGGGACGTTCGAGCCCGCGATCGGCAGCAGGCTGCCGATGTAGCCGCCCAGGATGCCCAGGAAGATGGTGGGAACGGCGTTGCCGAGCATGACCGCCCAGAATGGCCCGGCGGCGCGGACGTTCTTCGGCAGGTAGCGGGAGTAGTCCGACACGTAGGGCGCCCAGCTGAGCATGTTCGTCGCCGCGAGCGCGACCACCGCCATGAAGAGCGGGAAGCTCGCCAGGTGGAAGCCGCCCATGCTGGGCGGGAAGTGGTGGCTGCTGCCGTAGATCGCCGTCTGAATGATGACCACGATGAAGGTGGCGACGAGGATCAGGAACATCCACCGCTGCCAGCGGTGCACCCAGTCGTACCCGTACAGCGCGAGGAACGCGACGGGTATGGCGACGATGATGATCCAGACCGGCACGCTGATGCTCGAGATCATCACGTTCATGGATTGCGCCTGCACGATCATCTGGGCCGCGAGGTAGCCGAAGTCGAGCACGACGGAGGCGGCCAGCACGAACAGGGCTCCGTAGAACCCGAACTGAGCCCGGCTCTGGATCATCTGCGGGACGCCGAGCCTCGGGCCCTGCACCGCGTGGAAGCCGACCAGCAGCAGGCCGAGGACCGTGCCGATGGCCCACGCGAGGACGCCCCAGAAGAAGTTCCCGACGATCTCGACCGCGATCGCCCCGAGCAGGATGCCCAGGATCGTCAGCGTCGCGCTGAACCAGAGCGTGAACTGATCGCGCACCCGCCCGTGACGTTCGTCCTCGGGGACGTAGTCGATGGAGCGGACCTCGATCTCACCGAGCTTCTCGCTGGAACTCGCCCTCATGTCAGACATGTAGGAAGCTCCTCTCCCGTGAGCCACGTGCGGATATCTGAGTACCGGGTGACCCCCGGCCGGAGCCTGGATCGCTCGATGTCGGCCCGAATCAGCTCCTGCGATAGGACACCGGCGCGGAGCCCGCGGCCACGAGCTCCTTTCAGGCCAGCGGGGACCGGTGGTCCCGCCGGACTGGCGAAAGCATCCTGACCGCAGACAGGGCAGAGATTACAATTACTTGGTGTGGACTGTCAACAATCGTCAGTAGACTTGCCGTCGCCCTCGCGCGCTCCTCCGTGACGCCTGTGACGCCCGTGACGCTGCCTGGCGGGCGAGTGGCACCGTGTCTCTAGCTGACAGTTGACAGCAGCCGGCCAGCGATGCTGGAATCGCCGTGACCTTCCCCGTTCGCCGGCAGGAAGGGGAAGGCAGGGCGATTGCATGACTGCAGATCCGGTTGCTGCGTACGTGGCGGGCCGCGAATTCCGGATGCTGATCGACGGGGAGTTCGCCGCCGGGCAGGCCGCAGTCGGCGAGGTCATCGATCCGTCCACGGGCCGGGTCGTCGGGGAGGTGCCCGAAGCGTCGCCGGCGGACGTGACGGCAGCGGTGGCCGCTGCGGGCGCGGCGCAGCCTGCCTGGCAGGCGCTGGGCGTCGACGGCCGGGCCGAATGCTTCCGCCGCTTCGGCGACCTGCTGAGCGAGCGGCGCGAGGAACTCGCGATGCTGGACGCGCTGGACTCCGGCAATCCCGTGCGTGCGATGCGCGTCGACATCGACTTGTGCAAGCCCTATCTGGCGGGCTGGCCGCAGCTGGCGCGGTGGCTGTCCGGCGAGGTGATCCCCGGCGGCCCCGGCCGCCTGCACTACACGAGCCACCGGCCGTACGGGGTCGTGGGGCGCATAACCGCGTTCAACCATCCGGTGATGTTCGCCGCGACGCGACCGCTGCCGGCGCTGATTACCGGGAACACGGTGGTGCTCAAGCCGGCTCCGCAGGTCTCGCTGTCGACGCTGGCGCTTGCCCGGCTGTTCGCCGAGGCGTTCCCGCCGGGCGTCGTCAACGTCGTGACCGGGGGCGCCCAGGCTGGTGACGTGCTGGTGAGCCATCCGGCCGTGAAGCGGCTGGCCTTCACCGGCTCCGTTCCCACCGGCCTGGTCATCCAGCGCCGGGCGGCAGAGTCGGGCCACGTCAAGAGCATCTCGCTGGAGCTGGGCGGGAAGAACGCGATGGTCGTGTTCCCCGACGCCGACGTCGACGAGGCGGTCGCCGGGGCGATCTTCGGGATGAACTTCACGACGTGCCAGGGCCAGTCGTGCGGCTCCAACTCGCGGGTCCTGGTGCACCGGCGCAGCTACGACGAATTCGTCGCCCGGACGGCCGAGCAGCTTCGCGGCTTCACGGTTGGCATCGCCTATGACGACAACACCGACATGGGCCCGCTGGTCAGCGCCCAGCAGTACGAGCGGGTGAGCCGCTACCTCGAGGCCGGGGTGCGGGAGGGCGCCACGCTCGTGACGGGTGGCGAGCACCCGGACGGCGCGCCCTCGGGCGGCTACTTCGTGACCCCGGCCGTCTTCGCCGACGTCCGCGGGGAGATGTCGATCGCCCGCGAGGAGATCTTCGGGCCGGTGATCAGCATCCTGCCCTGGGATGACTACGACGACATGATCGAGCTGGCGAACGCCGTGGACCTCGGCCTCACCGCCAGCGTATGGACCAGGGATCTGGACCTGGCGCACCAGACCGCCGACCGGCTGGACGCGGGATATGTCTGGGTGAACGACAGCACCATCCACTACTTCGGCACCCCGTTCGGTGGCACGAAGGACAGCGGGATCGGCCGCGAGGAAGGCCGTGACGAGCTGTTCAGCTACCTCGAGACCAAGGCGGTGCACCTGCGGCTCGGTGACCCGCGCGCCGCGTTCGCGCGGATGCAGAACGGCCGTCCGTAGGTACGGCAGCGGACACGTCAGCAAGAGGGCAGGTGACGGACGTTTGAGCCCGGCCGAGTTCTCCGTCGGCACAAAGGTGATCAGCGGCCTGGGCAGCCTCGCTCAGCTGCCGCGCGAAGTGGAGCAGTCCGGCGGGCGCCGGGTCGCGGTGGTCGCGGACCGGGGCGTCGCTGACGCGGGCCTGCTGGCCGAGGTGCTGCAGGGTCTCGACGGCGCACAGATCGCCGTCACGCTGCTGACCGACCCGGATCCGGACGTGGCGGCGGCCGAGCACGCGGCCGCCGCGGCCCGGGCCGCCGAGTGCGACCTGGTACTGGCCATCGGGGGCGGGAGTGCCCTGGCCGTGGGCAAGGCCGCGGCGATCCGGCTGACCAGCGACGGCCGCATCGACACCTACCAGGGCGTGAACCAGGTCCCCGGGCCGCCGGCGCCGACGATCGCGATCCCGACGACGGCGGGCAGCGGCAGCGAGGTGTCCAAGGTGCTGGTCCTGCACGAGCCCGGCCGGAAGGACGAGCTCGTCGTGCGGGCGGACGGCTGCGAGCCCCGTGTCGCCATCCTCGACGGGGCCGTGCTGCGGCGGCTTCCCCGTGATCCCCTCCTGTACGCGGGGCTCGACGCCTTGTCGCACGCCATGGAGGCTCAGTGGGCCAGGCGCGGGTCGGTGTTCACGGCCGCGCTGGGCGAGGCCGCCGCACGGGAGATCATCGAGGTCCTGCCCGCCGCGGCGGCGGGAGCGCGCAGCGGGGCCAACGGCAGCGGGGACAATGACGGACTCCTGCAGCGCCTGATCGACGCGAGCTGCGCGGCGAACATGGCGTGCGGCAACAGCGGGCTCACCCTCGTGCACGCGCTCTCGACGGCGCCGTCCGTCCACCTGCCGCACGGGCTGAAGAACGGCATCCTGCTGCCCCATGTCGCGCGCTTCAACGAGGAGGTCTCCGGGCCGGCGACGAGGTCGCTGATCGCTGAGATCGCGCCCCTCTACCGCACGCTCGGCTTCCGGGCGGTGTTCCCGCCGGGCCTGGCCGGCACGGACGCGGCGGCCGCGATGGTCGCGGCCAGTTCTGGCCACCCGTTCCGCGCGAACAACCTGCGGGAATCCGGCGACGCCGAGCTCTTCGGGATGCTGGAGGAGGCCGGCCTGCCGCGGAGGTGATCGATGACCCTCTGCGAGACCCGGTCGCCGCCATGCGCAACCGCGCGCCCATCGGCAGCGAGACCACCGTCAGGCCGCTTTGCGCCGCTATTGTCATCAGCTAGCAGTTGACAGCCAACCTTCTTCGGTGCTGGAATCAGCCGAAGGAATCTGCCTCTCGTCGCCCCGGGGTGAATCTGTGACTATTGACGCGCACATGCACGTCGGCGAGTTCCCGTTGTTCAATGTGCGCCTCGATGCCGAGGGACTTGCCGAGATCTTCAGCAAGCATCAGATCGACGCCGGCATGGTCTTCCATCCCAATAACGCCATGGTCCGGGAGGTCATCGAGGGGATAGCGCCGGCCTACGGCTTCTACTGGGCGAATCCCAAGCAGCCGGGCTTCGTCGAGGAGGCCGCCACCTTCCTCGATCACCCGAAATTCCTCGGGGTCAAGATGCACCCGCTGCTGGACGGGTATCACCCCAACGACCCCGCGGTTCACCCGCTGATCAGGCTCCTCGTGGAGCGGGACGTTCCCGTGCTGATCCACTGCGGGCACCCGATATTCACCCTGCCGTGGAGCATCGAGGAGCTGATCGTCAACTTCCCCGAGGCCAAGGTGATCCTTGGCCACATGGGCCACGGCAACATCATTTACATCAATGCCTGCATCGACATCGCGGACCGGCACCCCAACGTCTACCTGGAAACGTCCGGCATGCCCGAGCACGCCAAGATCGCCGCGGCCGTCGACCGGGTGGGGCACCGCGTGCTGTACGGATCGGACGCCCCGTTCCACGATCCGTCGGTCGAGATGCTGAAAGTCAAAGTGAGCGGACTGGACGACGCCGGCGTGCAGGCGGTTCTGCACGACAACGCCCAGCGTCTTTTCTTCGGTAGTCGGTGACGAAAGGACTGGCCAGGAATGCGCGATCCGGATTTCACGCTGACCGCGGGGCCCACGGCGGCATCCCCGGCCACGCTCGCGGCGCTCGGCAGCCCGATCACTTATCACTACGACCCGGTCTTCCTGGAGGCGTTCCGGCGCACCGAGGCGAAGGTCGGAAAGATCTTCCGCACGCAGAACGAGATCATCCTGCTCCAGGGCGAGGCCGTCCTCGGCCTCGAGGCGGCCGCCCGCTCGCTGGTACACCCGGGGATGAAGGTGCTGAACCTGGCGTCCGGGGTCTTCGGCAAGGGCATGGGCACCCGGCTCGAGGCGCTGGGGGCGGACGTGGCCGAGCTGGAGGTCCCCTATGACGACGTGGTCGCCCCGGCAGCGGTCGCCGAGTATCTCGACACCCACCCGGGCGTTGAACTGGTGGCCGTGGTCCACTCGGAGACGCCGTCAGGAACCCTCCACGACTGCTCGGCGATCGGCCCGATCGCGCGGTCGCACGGCGCGCTGACGCTGGTGGATGCCGTCTCCTCGCTGGGCGGCGTGCCGTTCGAGGTGGATGCCTGGCAGCTGGACGTCTGCGTCGCCGGCCCGCAGAAATGCCTGGCCGGCCCGCCGGGGATGGCGCTGGTCTCGGTCAGCGACGCGGCGTGGAAGATGATCGATGCGAACCCCGGGGCGCCGCGGGCCTCGTATCTGTCGCTGCTGGACTGGCGCGAGCGATGGCACGGCGAGGGGCGGTTCCCGTTCACGCCGCTGGTGAACGACGTCATCGGGCTCGAGGCCGCGTGCGACCAGCTGCTGGACGAGGGGCTGGAGGCTGCCTTCGCCCGCCACCACCGGGCGGGCGCGGCGTGCCGGGCTGGGGTCCGGGCGATGGGCCTGGAGATCTGGCCGAGGAGCGAGGAAATCGCGGCCGACTGCGTGACGGCCATCAGGGTTCCCGGCGGAATCGATCACGAGGCCGTCCGGGCCCACGCGAGGGCTCACTACGGTGTGATGATCTCCCATGGGCAGGGCGCAGGGAACCTGGTACGGATCGGTCACATGGGCCCGGCGGCCAACTCGATGTACCCGGTGGTCGGGCTGGCGGCGGTGGGCCGTACGCTCGCCGACCTCGGTGCCGACGTGCGCATCGGCGAGGGCCTCGAAGCCGCGCTCGGCGTGCTCGCCGACGCGGGCTAGCGGCGCGGCTCCGGTCAGCCGGGGGTGCCGCTGGCGGTCAGGGTGTCCCAGTCCTGCGCACCCAGGGATTCCCGCAGGCGCTCACCCGGGACCCGGACGTGCGCAGCAGCAAGCGCGGCGGCCTCATCCGCGTTCCGCTCCCTGATGGCCGCGAGGATCGCGCGGTGCTCGCTTACCGAGTTCTCCAGGTTGCCCCGCAGGGCCAGCGTCTGTGGCTGGAACCGGCCGGTCTCGGCAACCAGCCGCCGGTGCACCTGCACCAGCTTCTCGTTTCCGCTGAGCTCGCACAGCAGGTCATGGAACGAGACGTTCGCCGCGAAGAAGTCGGCGACCGCGTCCTTCTTCGCGTGCCCGGCCATCTTGTCCACGAGCTCGCTCAGGCGATCCAGGTCTGCATCGGTTACCCGCGGCACGGCCAGCCGGACGGCGAGCGCCTCCAGCGCCTCCCGGACCTGGTAGGCATCGACCAGCTCGCGGGGCGTGATCGCCCGGACCTCGGCGCCGCGCCGCGGCCGCACCGTCACAAGGCCGTCGGCCGCCAGCCGGCCCATTGCCTCGCGGATGGGGCCTCTGCTGACCGACAGCTGCTTGGACAGCGCCACCTCGGACAGCTCGGTGCCGGGCGGCAGGCGATTCGACATGATCTCGTCGTGAAGGTGCTCGTACACCCGCTGCCACAGCGTCGAGTTGTCAAATGCCGCAGTCACCGGGGCCTCCCTAGATCGGTGATTCCTTGCAGTCCAGTGGTCACAGATGATCACCGAACGTCCAGTCGTTGCCGATGAGCCACGCGCGCCCAGATACACACCGCCATGGCCCGCGAGCCGCTGGCGACGCGCCGTGTGGCACGGCACGGTCCGCTCGCGCACGCCACGTCGGCCGGATTCGGGATCACTGATCCAGGCACCCCGCCGGAGCCGTTGCTTATCTAGCTGTTGACAGATTACAGTTGGAACCTGACACAGACTATCATGTGCCGGGCCCGGCGCGGAGCGGCGGGCGGCTGGGGTGTCAGATCGCGGGGCCCTGCCGGATGGCCTTTGCCTATCACACCGCCGGCGCTCTCCGGGGCGCTTTACCTTACCCACCACGCCGCCGGGCGCCCCCTGGCGCGCTCCGCCGGGGCGGACGGCCGTGACCTGCGCCGCCGAGCGGCAACGTGACGAACCAAGCGAGGCCGGGCACTTTGACATGCGTCATCTGTTGACAGTCGGCAGTTTTGCGACTTACGTTGGGCCCCGGAGTCTGAGCGATCCCGGAGGACACATGGAGTTTGGCGTCAACCTGAACAACCGTGAACCGCTGATCACCTCCGACTACACCCTGGCCGACGTGCTCGACCTCGCCGAGCTCGCCGAGCAGCGAGGTTTCGGCTCCGTCTGGGTGGGCGACAGCCTGTTCTCCAAGCCGCGTTACGAGCCGATCAGCCTGCTGTCCGCGATCTCGCAACGGACCACGCGGGCCAGGCTCGGCACGGCGTGCCTGGTCACCTCGACGCGGAATCCGCTCTACCTGGCCCTGGAGTGGGCCACGCTGGACCAGCTGAGCGGTGGCCGGACGGTGCTCGGCGCCTGCATGGGCAACCCGGAACACGGGGTCCGGCGCGAATTCGAGGCACTCGGCCTGCCGTTCGGCCAGCGCGCGGCGGTCTTCGAGGAGGGCCTGGCCGTGCTGCGGTCGCTGTGGACGACCGGCAAGGTCACCCACCACGGCGAGCACTACGACGTCGACGACGTCACGTTCTACTCCGGCACCGAGATGGGCCCGCTGATGCCGGTTCAGCAGCCGCCGCCCACGTGGGTGGTCTCGAACATCAGGCTGACCGGGGACCTCGCCCCCGAGGTCGCGAAGAAGCGGATGCGCGACGCCTGCGCCCGTGTGATCTCCTACGGCGACGGCTGGATGACCTGCTGCCGGGCCATGCACCCGGAGGAGGTGGCCGAGCAGATCACCGCGCTGCGGAAGGCGGCCGCCGACCTCGGCGAGGACTTTTCCCGGTACACCGTCTCCTACCAGGTCACGATGAACATCGGCGACTCGGCCGAGGAGGCGTCGCGCGCGTTCGGCGAGTACATCTCCAGCTACTACCCGGAGCTCAGCAAGTCCGTGGACCTGTCCAACTGGGGGCCGACGGGCACCCCGGAGACCGTGGCGGACTGGTTCCGCCGGTTCAGTGCAGCCGGAGTGGATCACTTCGTCTGCCGCTTCGGCGCTCTTGACCAGTTCGGCCAAGTGGAGCGCTTCGCCGCCGATGTCCTCCCGGCTCTCGAAGAGAAAGGCTCGCCGCAATGACAGAGGAACCTCGCACGGAAGCGCAGATGCGCGCCTCGGCCGAACTGGTGGTGGACACCTGCTTCGAGGTGAAGGAGGGCGACGTCGTCACGATCATCACCGATGACCGGAGAAAGCCGGAGGCGGAGATCGTGGCGACCGTGGTCTCCGAGCGCGGCGGCCTGCCGATCGTGGCCAACAACGAGACGCAGATCCGCCGGGCCCTGGCCGACACGCACTTCCCCATGGTGCCGCCGCGCAACCTGCACCAGGCCATGGTCACCTCGGACCAGATCATCATCATGACGAATCTGGAGTGGGCCAACCGCTTCGCGCACGTGCCCGCGGTCAAGGAATCGGTGGCGAACATGGCCCGGATCGGGTCCATCGAGGAGGGCTTCGGCCGCTGGCCGATCTCGGTGGCTGACATCGAGGCGACGATCGGCAACGCCAAGAAGGCCATCGGCCGGCTCGAGGGCAAGAAGCGGGTCCGCGTCACCTCCCCGGCCGGCACCGACGTCACCGTCAGCATCGAGCGGCGGCCCGCGCTCGAGGTGGTCCCGGTCAAGCAGCCGGGCGCGATGATGGGGCCAGCGCCGCTCTGGGGCGAGGTGGCCTACGCCGCGGTCGAAGACCAGACCAACGGCACCATTGTCATCGACGGCAACATGCTCGGCATCGGCATTCCACGGCACGTGGAGGACCCGATCACCTGGCACGTGGAGGACGGCAAGTACCAGGCGATCGAGGGCGGCGCGGAAGCGCGCCGGCTGCTCGACGTGATCACCGGTGTGCCCGGGACCGAGACCGTTGCCGAGTTCGCGTTCGGGACGAGCGACTTCGCGCCCGTCGGCGACCCCTCGGAGAAGGGCCGCAAGGGCACCGTTCACTTCGCGCTCGGCGACAACCAGAACTGCTATCCGGGCGGCCAGAACCGCAGCGTCCTGCATCTGGACGGCGTGTGCCACAACGTATCGCTCCAGATCCTTGATACCGGCGAATACATCGTCAAGGACGGGGTCTGGCAGCTTTGAACGACATCACGGTGGTGACGCTGGCCGACGTGCCTCCGGTCGAGCTCGCGGGCGGCAGCTGGTCCCGCGTCCTGGTGTCGGGGCAGACGGTCGGCGAGAACGTCTCGGCGCTCGGCTACTCGGTGTTCAAGCCGGGCACCGCGACCGCCGACCTGTCGCACTCGGTCGAGGAACTCGCGTACATCGTCAGCGGCAGCGGCCTGATCCGGCTGGAGACCGGGGACGTCCCGGTGACCGCTGGGCAGGCGCTCCACGTGCCGGCCCGGCTCTGGCACACGGTGGTGAACCCCGGCGAGGAGGACCTGGTCATGGTCTTCTCCTTCCCCTCGCCGGGTTACCCGCCGACGGAGCGGCGGTGAGTTACCCGGGGGCGGGGCCGCCGGCCACGGCGGAGGATGCGGTCCGGCAGGTCGCCGTGGCCTGCCGGATCATCGCGCGGTTCGGCCAGGAGGATCTCACGCTGGGCCACGCCAGCGTCCGCGGGCCGGACGGGCGCACGATCTACATCAAGCGCAAGGGCAAGGCGCTGCGCGACGTGCAGCCGGAGGACGTCATCGGCATCGCGCTCGACGACCCGGACGGGTACCTGACCCCGGGCGCGCACCTCGAGACGATCATGCACCTGGAGACGTACCTGGCCCGGCCGGATGCCGGTGCGGTGATCCACACCCATCCGATGTACTCGATCGCGCTCGGCGCGACGGTCGGCGGCCTCGAGCTGCTTTCCCACGACGGTCTGCTGTTCCCGGATGGCGTGCCGGTCTTCGATGGCACGGCCGGGCTGGTGACCACGCCGCGGGACGGTCAGGGCGTGGCCCGGGCACTGGGCGGCGGCCGGGCGGTGCTGCTCCGCAACCACGGCATCCTGGCGGCCGGGGAGGACGTCAGCTGGGC
Source organism: Streptosporangiaceae bacterium (assembly GCA_030039095.1). The sequence goes on along the minus strand of JASHQP010000728.1, from coordinate 3,643 downwards.
GGTGCTGACCGCCATCACCCTGGAGCGGGCGGCGCGGATCCAGTTCATTGCGCGGACCCTCGGCGAGACGGTTCCGATCGGGCGTGACGTGGCCCGCGAGCTGTCGGCCAGCAAATACCAGGAGGAGTTCGCCGAAGAGTACTGGTCAGACTGGTGCCGTATGCTGGACGCCCCCATATGACGCAGCGGGTTCGGGCGACGATCAACGGCGGGCACTTCGAGGGCGAGGTCGCCCCGCAGGAACTGCTGCTCGACTTCCTGCGCGACCGGCTCGGCCTGACCGGCACCAAGCAGTCCTGCGAGGTCCAGGTGTGCGGGGCGTGCACGGTGCTCGTCGACGGGAACCCGGTCAGCTCGTGCTGCTTCCTGGCCGCCGACATCGACTCCCGCGAGGTGGAGACGATCGAGGGCCTGGCCGGCTCGGACTTCCACCGCCGCGCGGCCGAGGCGTTCATGCGGCACGCCGCCGTGCAGTGCGGCTTCTGCACGCCGGGAATGCTGCTGACGGCCAAGGCGCTGGCCGGCCGGGGCCTGGGCGGCGACCGAGACGAGATCGCCACGGCGATGAACGGCAACCTGTGCCGCTGCACCGGCTACCACTCGATCCTCGACGCGCTCGCCGAACTGCTCGGCGGCCCCGCATGAACGCCGTCGGGCAGAGCGTCGAGCGCGCGGACGGCCGGCTGAAGCTGGCCGGCCAGGCCGAGTACACCGGGGATATCCGGCTGCCCGGCATGCTCTACGGCGCGATCCTGCGCAGCCAGGTCGGGCACGCCCGGATCACGTCCATCACCACCGCGGCCGCCGAGAAGGCCGAGGGCGTGGTCGCCGTCCTGACCGCCGAGGACCTTTCCGACCTGGACCCTTACTACGGCCACGCGCTGCGGGACCGGCCGATCGTGGCCCTGGGCAAGGTCCGGTTCGCCGGCGAACCGGTGGCGGTGGTGGCGGCGCGGTCCCAGGCCGCCGCCGACGCGGCCATCGCGCTCATCGACGTCACCTGCGAGGAGCTCCCGGTCGCGGCGTGCCTCGATCAGGCCCTGGCGAAGGACGCCCCGCTCGTCCACGAGCAGGTGGCCCGGCCGGGCGCTTCCCACGGCCTGGGTGACCTGCCCGACGCCGAGGGCAACATCTGCTACAGCTACTCGTTCCGGCGCGGCGACGTCGACGGTGCCTTCGCTGATGCCGCGGTCGTCGTCGAGGGGGAGTACACCTTCCCCGCCGTCTACCAGTACTCGATGGAGACGCACACCACGATTGCGCACTGGCACGGCGGCGAGCTGACCCTGTGGTCCTCCTGCCAGCACCCGTTCCTGGTCCGCCAGGAGATCGCGGCGCTGTTCGGGCTGCCGCTCGACATGGTCCAGGTCATCGTCCCGTTCCTGGGGGGCGGATTCGGCAGCAAGTCCTACACCAAGATGGAGCCGCTGACCGCGGCGATCGCGCGCAAGGCCGGGCGGCCGGTGCGGATCCTCAACGGCGTCAGCGAATCCATGATCACCACGCGCCGCCACAACATGAAGTGCCGCATGCGCACCGCCGCGGCCGCGGACGGCACCCTCCTGGGACGCAGCGCGGAGGCGTGGATGGACACCGGGGCATACGCGGACAACGGCCCCCGGGTCACCGCCACGGCCGGTGACGCAGCCCCGGGACCCTACCGCTGGCGCGCGGTGGAGTCGGCGGCGCACTGCGTGTACACCAACACCAGCCCGTCCGGCTCCTACCGTGCGTTCGGCGCCACCCACCTCCAGTGGATCGGGGAGTCTCAGCTGGACGAGGTGGCCCGCCGGCTGTCCATTGACCGCCTGGAGATCCGGCGCAGGAACCTGCTGCGGCCGGGGGAGGAGGTCCGCCCGGGCGGCAAGCCGCTCGACGCGGACCTGATCGGCGACGTGGAAAAGGCGGCGGCGGCCGTGGGCTGGTCGGACAGCTCTCGGGATGTCTATCCCCGCGCACCGGAGGCTGGCCCGCGGGGCCGGTACCGTCGTGGCCGCGGCGTCTCGGTTGGGCTGCTCGCGGCCGGCGCTCAGCCCGTCTCCATGGCCACGGTTCGCATGGGCCCGGACGGCTCGGTCACCGTGCTGGTCGGCACCACCGAACTCGGCCAGGGCGCGCGCACGGTGATGGCGCAGATCGCGGCCGGCGTGCTCAACAGCCCGGTCAGCAAGGTGGTGATGCGCGGCACCGACACGAGGTACACGCCCTACGACCGGTCGACCGGGGCAAGCAGGTCAACCACGGTCGCCGGCCTGGCCGTCCAGCGGGCAGCGGGCAGTGTGCTGGACGCGCTGCTCGAGACCGCCACGGCCAAGCTGGAGACCCCGCCCGGGCTGCTGCGGACGGCCGAGGGCCGGATCGAAGACCAGGGCGGACGGTCGATCAGCCACGGCGAGCTCGTTCGGGCCCGGTTCGGCTTCGACGGCGGCGAGCTCATCGGCCACGGCCGCGTCCAGCCCGAGGGCGGCAGCGGCTCGTACGCCGAGGGGCCGGTGTTCTGGGAGGTGTGCGTCGCGGCAGTCGAGGTGGAGGTTGACCTCGAAACCGGCGTGATCACCGTGCTGCGCACGTCGACCGTCGCCGACGTGGGCAAGGCCATCAATCCGCAACTGGTCGCCCGCCAGGACGAAGGTGCCCTTCTGCAGGGCCTCGGCAACGCCCTGTTCGAGGAGATGCACTTCGCACCGGACGGCACGGTGGTGAACGACACGCTGCTCGACTACCGGATTCCTGCGTTCGAGGACATGCCGGCGAGCATGACGTGCACGATCGTCGAGAACGGCGACGGACCGGGCCCGTTCGGCGCCAAGGGCTGCGGCGAGGGTGCGCTGGCCGCTGTCCCGGCCGCGGTCGTCAACGCGCTGGCCGACGCGGGCGTGCCGATGAACGCGCTGCCGCTCACCCCCGAGCGGGTGTGGCGCCGCATCCAAGAGCTGAAGATCAGCTGAGGCCGGAGCGAGATGAAGCTGCCCTCCTTCCGGCTGTACCGGCCACACACCGTCGAGGAGGCTTCGCGCCTGCTCACCGAGCTGGGTGACGACGCGGCCGCCTACTGCGGCGGCACCGAACTGCTGCTCGCGATGAAGCTCGGCCTGACCACCTACGAGCACCTGGTCGACCTGAAGCGGGTGGATGGCCTGCGCGGCGTCACGGCCGGCTCCGGCGGCGCGCTGCGCATCGGCGCGGCCACCACGCATCACGAGGTCGAGACGTCCGCCGCTGTCCGCGCCAGCTATCCGGAGATGGCCATGATGATCTCCCGGGTTGCGAACGTGCGCGTCCGGGCGGTCGGCACCATCGGGGGGAACCTGTGCTTCGCCGACCCGCACTCCGACCCGGCCTCCTTCCTGATGGCGGTGGGCGCCACGCTGGAGGCCCAGCTCGACGGCCAGGTCCGGAAGATCCCCGCGGCAGGCTTTCTGGCCGGCCTGTATGAGACCGTCCTGGCGCCCGGCGAGCTGCTGACAGCGGTCGAGCTGCCGGCCCGCCCGGACCGCACGGGACTGTCCCACCGGCGCATGAAGGTGACCGAGCGGCCGGCGGTCACCGTGACCGCGCAGCTCACGCTGCGCGGGAACGCCGTCGCCGAGGCCCGGCTGATCGTCGGCTCGGTCGGCATCATGCCATTCGCCGCCGACGCGAC
>JASHQP010000727.1 GCA_030039095.1 Streptosporangiaceae bacterium | reverse complement strand
ATTTCGGCGGCTTCACCGGTTTCCCCGACAACGTGAAGGACATCACCGTGGTCAGCCCCACCGAGCTGACGATGGTGATGGACCAGGCGTATTCGCCCACCTGGTTCCAGTACAACGAGCTCAGCCAGGTCACCCCGATGCCCGCCGCCTGGGACCGGACCGCGTCCGGGCCGAGCAGCTGCGCCACCACGGTCAGCGACTGCGCCGCCGTGTTCAGCTACCTGAACACCCAGTCCAAGGATCTGAGCACGTACGCGACGTCGCCGATCTGGAGCGTCGTGGACGGGCCGTGGAAGCTGCGCTCGTTCAACGCCGACGGGCACGTCACGTTCGTGCCGAACAAGTCCTACTCCGGGCCGGTCAAGCCGAGGCTGGCGGCGTTCGAGGAGGTGCCGTTCACCACGGATGCGGCCGAGTACGACGTGCTGCAGTCACCCAGCTCCAGCACCAAGATCGACGTTGGCTACCTGCCCACCCAGGACGCCCCGGCCAAGCCGGCCAGTGCGGCGGTGGGAAGAAATCCGCTGTCCGCCAGGGGCTACACGCTGGACCCCTGGGAGATCTGGGGCATCAACTACTACGTGCTGAACTACCAGTCGACCACCGGCAACGGCCCGGTCTTCAAGCAGCTGTATTTCCGTGAGGCGCTCGCCTACCTGATGAATCAGGCCGCTGTCATCGCCGGGCCGCTGCGCGGTTATGGGACGGCCACCGTCGGGCCGGTCCCGAACACGCCGCAGACCACGTTCCTGTCCCCGAAGGGCAAGCAGGGCACCCAGTTCCCCTACGACCCGAGCAAGGCGAAGGCGCTGCTGACCAGCCACGGCTGGACCGTGGTGCCGAACGGCGTGACCACCTGCTCGGACCCGGCCAAATGCGGGCCGGGGATCAAGAAGGGCCAGGGACTGAGCTTCAACTTCCCCTATGCGACCGGGATTTCCTGGATCACCTCGGAGATGACCCAACTGCAGTCCAACGCGGCCACGCTCGGGATCAAGCTCAACATCGAGCCGCAGCCGTTCAACGAGGTCACCGCCACCGCCGGAGGCAACTGCGTGGTCACCAAGTCGCCGTGCGACTGGGACATGGGGAACTGGGGCGGGGGCTGGTCGTTCGCCCCCAACTTCCTGCCGACCGGCGAGGAGCTGTTCAAGTGTGGTGCCGTCGCGAACTCGGGCGGTTACTGCGACGCGGCCAACGACGGGCTGATCAGCAAAACGCTCACCAGCGGCAACCTGAGCTACATGTATCAGTGGCAGGACTACCTGGCGACGCAGCTTCCGGTGGAGTGGGAGCCCAACGCTGACTACCAGCTGACCGAGGTCGCCGACGGCCTGAAGGGCGTCACCCCGCAGAGCCCGACGCTCGATATAACCCCCGAAAACTGGTACTACGTGAAGTAACGGGGCATGGTGTCACGCCGGGTAACCACACGGTGGCAGACCGATAACTGATCCGTCACGATTTCCGAGCCGCGGCCTCAGGCGGATGCCCCGGGCAACCCGGGGTTCGTAGGTTGAGGTAAGCACGTGCTCGGCTGGGCTCAGCGGCAGGACGTGCGGCGGAATCCGTGATCCGCCAGGGCGGCGCGGCAGGGCAGCGCCGCGGAGACAGCAGCGCCGCGGAAACAGCAGCGCCGCGGAAACAAGCGTCATCAAGGTCCGCGCCGCTTCGGCGGTGCGGACAGCGCCGCGCCCCTGAGGGGGGGTGCGCCGGCGCGAGCAGGTCGTGTGTTGTCGGAGCACGCCGGGGGGACGATGACGTCTGCTCGGGCGGGCTCCCCGTGCCAAGGAGCCGTCATCATGGGGAAGTCCCCACATCAGCAACGCAGATCCTCCGCCAGGGTTCGGAGCAAGATCCTGGCAGCGGGCGTGACAGCGGCCGCGTGCGCTCTCGTCGCGGCCGGGTGCTCCGGCAATGGCTCCACGACGAGCGGGACGACGCCGGTTTCCGGCGGCACCGCGGTCATGGCCGAGCCGCCGTCGACGCCGCCGACGTACATCTTCCCGTACATGAGCGCCTCCGAGGCCAGCGACGAGAACATCTTCGAGTTGCAGTACCTGATGTACCGGCCGCTGTACTGGTTCGGCGTGGGCGAGCAGCCGACGTTCAACTCGTCACTGAGCCTGGCCAGCCAGCCGACGTTCAATGGCACCAAGGTCACGATCAACCTGAAGCACTACATGTGGTCCAACGGCACCCAGGTGACCGCTTCGGACGTGATGTTCTGGCTCAACATGGAGAAGGCCGAGCCGTCCAACTACGTCGCATACACCAACTTCCCCGCGGACGTGAAGGACATCACGGTGGTCAGCCCGACCGAGCTGACCATGGTGATGGACAAGGCCTACAGCCCGACCTGGTTCCTGTACAACCAGCTCAGCCAGATCACCCCGATGCCCGCCGCGTGGGACAGGACCGCGTCCGGGCCGAGCAACTGCGCCACCACGGTGAGCGACTGCGCGGCGGTGTACAACTACCTCAACAGCCAGGCCAAGAACCTGAGCGGGTACGCGACGTCGCCGATCTGGGGCGTCGTGGACGGGCCGTGGCGGCTGAGCGCGTTCAACGCCGACGGGCACGTCACGTTCGTGCCGAACAAGAAGTACTCCGGTCCGGTGAAGCCGAAGCTGTCGGCGTTCCAGATGGTGCCGTTCACCACCGACTCAGCCGAGTATGACGTGCTGCGGTCGCCGAGCTCCAGCACCAAGATCGACGTGGGCTACCTGCCGCAGCAGAACGCGCCGGCCAAGCCGACCGGCGCGACGGTGGGCACCAACCCGGTGACCGGGTACACGCTGGCGCCGTGGCAGATCTGGGGCATCAACTACTTCGTGCTGAACTACCAGGCCAGCACCGGTAACGCCCCGATCTTCAAACAGCTGTACTTCCGGCAGGCGCTCGAAAACTCCGTGAACCAGGAAGCCGTGATCAGCGGGCCGCTGCGCGGCTACGGAAACGTCACGGTCGGCCCGGTCGGATCGGTCCCGACGACCCAGTGGCTGTCGCCGAAGGGCAGGTCGGGCAATCCATTCTCGTTCAACCCGGGCAAGGCCAAGTCGCTGCTGACCAGCCACGGCTGGAAGGTCGTGCCGAACGGCGTGAGCACCTGCGTCAAGCCGGGCTCGGGCTCTGGCGAGTGTGGCGCCGGGATCAAGAGCGGGCAGGCGCTGAGCTTCAACCTGCCGTACGCAACGGGGATCTCCTGGATCACGTCGGAGATGACGCAGCTGCAGTCGAACGCGGCGGCGCTCGGGATCAAGCTGAACCTGGAGCCCAAGCCGTTCGCGCAGGTGGTCGCCCTGGCCGCGGGCAACTGCAAGGTCGCCAAGATCCCGTGCAACTGGGACATGGCGAACTGGGGCGGCGGCTGGTCGTTCTCCCCGGACTACGCCCCGACCGGGGAGCAGCTGTTCCTGTCCGGCGTGGTCGCGAACTCGGGCGGCTACAGCAACCCGACGAATGACTCGCTGATCGGCAAGACGCTGACCAGCAGCAACCTGCAGGACATGTACAGCTGGCAGGACTACCTCTCGCCGCAGCTGCCGGTGATCTGGCAGCCCAACGCGGATTTCCAGCTCACCGAGATCGTGAACAACCTGAAGGGCGTCACGCCGCAGAGCACGACGCTCAGCATCAACCCGGAGAACTGGTACTTCACGAAGTAGACCCACCCGCCGGGGGGGCTCGCCCCCCCGGCGTACCCCCCGGCCCCACCCGCGGGCTGCGCCCCCGCCGGGCAGGGCCGGCCGGCAAGTAGGCTAGCCAGAGTGACAGTTCCCCATGGCGAGCAGCCGTGACCAACTACGAAGCCCGGCTGCGGGAGGTCGAGCGGGAGGTCTTCGCCCGGCGGCCCGAGCACTCGATCGAGCCGTCCCTGGACCGGATCAGGGCGCTGACCGGCCTGCTCGGTGATCCGCAGCGGGCCTACCCCGTCATCCACCTCACCGGGACCAACGGCAAGACCTCGACCGCCCGGATGACCGAGACGCTGCTGCGCGCCCGCGGCCTGCGGACCGGCCTGTTCACCAGCCCGCACCTGACCTCGATCAGGGAGCGGATCTGCGTGGACGGCGAGCCGCTCGGCGCCGAGCGCTTCGTCGACGCCTACGAGGAGGTGCTGCCGTACGTAGATCTGGTGGACCAGAGCCAGCCGGCGCCGCTGTCGTTCTTCGAGGTGCTCACCGCGATGGCGTTCGCCGTGTTCGCCGACGCGCCGGTGGACGTGGCGGTCATCGAGGTCGGCGTCGGCGGGACGTGGGACTGCACGAACGTCGCCGACGGCGTGGTGGCGGTGATCACCCCGATATCCATTGACCACGTCCGCTACCTGGGCAACACCGTGACGTCTATCGCCACGGACAAGGCCGGCATCATCAAGCCGGGCGCGGTCGCCGTGCTGGCTCAGCAGCCGGTCGAGGCCGCCGAGGTGCTGCTGCGCCGCGTCGCCGACGTCGGCGCCACGGTGGCCAGGGAAGGCATCGAGTTCGGCGTGACCAGCAGGCAGCTCGCGGTCGGCGGCCAGCTGCTCAGCGTCCAGGGCCTCCTCGGCAGTTACGAGGACCTCTTCCTGCCGCTGTTCGGCGCGTACCAGGCCGGCAACGCCGCCTGCGCCCTCGCGGCCGTGGAGGCCTTCGCCGGAGCGTCGGCTACGGGGGAGCGGGGCGGCCCCCCGGACGAGCCAGCCGCGCTCGACGATGAGCTGGTACGCGGCGCGTTCCGGATGATGTCGTCACCGGGCCGGCTCGAGGTAGTGCGACGCAGCCCGGTGACGATCGTGGACGCCGCGCACAATCCCGCCGGCATGGCCGCCACCGTGGCCGCGCTGACCGAGGCGTTCGCGGCGACCGAGCTGATCGGGATCCTCGCGGTCAGCGAGGACAAGGATGTCCCTGCGATTCTCGATGAGCTCGAGCCGGTCGTATCCGAGCTCGTGGTGACGTCCAACTCCTCGCCACGGTCCGCCGATCCGGCCAAGCTCGCCGAGCTGGCCAGCGCGGTGTTCGGCCCGGACCGCGTCAGGGCCGTTCCCCGGCTGGACGACGCGATCGAGGTCGGGGTGGCGCTGGCAGACGAGGCGGACGCGCGGTCAGGCGACGGCGGGGCACCGGGCGCGGCGCTCCTGCTCATCACTGGATCGGTGATCACCGCGGGCGACGCACGCCTGCTGCTCACCCGCGCCACGCCGGGTGAGCCGGCCCCCGGTCCGGCCAGCACAGCGCCGGCGGCCGCGGCCCGGGGCGACATCGGCGACGAGGCATGACCGCCATGGCGGGCAGCGGCGAGCACCAGACCGGCCCCGGCGATCAGGCCCCGGCTGAGCAGGACGCCGGCGCGCGCCGCCGGGGCGATGCGCCAGCGACGAAGCGGCTGCTCTCCACCGTGCTGATCATGGAGACCGTCGTGATCTGGCTCGCGATCCCGGTCGCCCTGGCCGTCGACCACGCGTCGCCGCGCAAGGCCGGCGTGGCCGGTGTGGTGCTGGCCGTCGCGGCCGTCCTGCTCGCCGCGATGGCGCGCCGTCGGCTGCGCTGGACAATCGTTGGCGGAAGCGTGCTGCAGGCGCTGGTAATTGCGGCCGGCGCGATTGTCCCGGTGATGTACTTCCTCGGCGCCATTTTCGCGGCCTTTTGGGTTATCGGCCTGCGTCTGGGCCATCGGCTGGATGTGGCCTCCTAGCAAGGTCATCGCGGGTTATAGCCCCGGCTCACATGCTCCGGCGTGCCATCAGGGCGGCCCGTCGCAACGGCCTGTAGGCTTTCGGTAACGGGCTCAGCTTGCGCGCGCACCGTAACAGTTTGCTAACAACTAGTAGCTGCCAGTCGCAAGCGGATCCGTTGCCTGAACGGGCTTGCGGGATCGCGGGCACCATCGGCGCGAACCACGCGTTGCACGTTTAGGCAGCCCGGCGCTGGTAGATGAAGGAAGAAGGACCGTGGGCCGAAGTCTCGGCGAGCAGGTCCTGGCGCAGTATTCCAAAAGCATCCGGCATGACCCTCTGGAAGGTTTTCGTTCCACATGAGTAACGCGCTGGCGTTCCTTGGCCGCGATATGGCGGTCGACCTCGGAACTGCGAACACGCTGGTCTACGTACGCGGGCGTGGGATCGTGCTCAATGAGCCATCTGTGGTGGCTCTGAACACGAACACCGGGCAGATCGTGGCCGTCGGGGTCGAGGCCAAACGCATGATCGGCAGAACGCCCGGCAACATCATTGCGGTCAGGCCCCTGAAAGACGGCGTGATAGCGGATTTCGACGTCACCGAGCGAATGCTCAGATACTTCATCCAGAAGGTCCACAAACGCAGCCATCTGGCGAAGCCGCGCATCGTCGTCGCGGTGCCGAGCGGCATCACCGGCGTCGAGCAGAGCGCGGTGAAGGAAGCTGGTCACCAGGCCGGGGCGCGCCGCGTGTACATCATCGAGGAGCCGATGGCCGCGGCGATCGGCGCCGGGCTGCCGGTGAACGAGCCAACCGGCAACATGGTGGTCGACATCGGCGGCGGCACCACCGAGGTGGCGGTCATCTCCCTCGGCGGCATCGTGACCTCGCAGTCGATCCGTGTCGGCGGCGACGAACTGGACCAGGCCATCATCACCTTCGGCAAGAAGGAATACTCGCTCATGCTGGGCGAGCGGACGGCCGAGGAGATCAAGATGGCGCTGGGTTCCGCGTTCCCCGCGGCAGACGAGCCGAACGCCGAGATCCGCGGCCGGGACCTGGTGAGCGGGCTGCCGAAGACGATCGTGATCTCCGCAGAGGAGATCCGGCGCGCGATCGAGGAACCGCTCGCGGTGATCATCGACGCCGTGAAGACCACGCTGGACAAGTGCCCTCCCGAGCTGGCCGGTGACGTCATGGACCGCGGCATCGCCCTGACCGGCGGCGGCGCGCTGCTGCGCGGGCTCGACGAGCGGCTGAGGGAAGAGACCGGCATGCCGATCCACATGGCCGACAACCCGCTCGACTCGGTAGCGCTCGGAACCGGCAAGTGCGTCGAGGACTTCGAGACGCTGCGCCAGGTGCTGGTGCCGGAATCGAGGCGCTGAGCCGCTGGCCACCCGGCTAGCCAGCATCGAGCAGCCTGCGGCCGGCCGGCCGTTCCCCGCTCTCACGCGGGCCGGCCGCCGCAGCACGAGCCGCCGCCGGGCGGCGGGGACGAGGTGATCTCCAGGTGCACGACACCCGACGGACCCGGGTGGTCCTCGCCGTGCTGCTCGTGCTCGCGCTGGCCCTGATCACCATCGACTACCGGGACGGCTCGTCGGGGCCGGTGCGAGACCTGAGGCAGACGGGCGGCTCGGTCTTCGGCACAGCAGAGAGCGTCGTCAGCGCTGTGACCAGTCCCTTTGTCGATTTCTTCAGCCACTCCAGCGTGCCGGGCAGCAGCGGCCAGGTGGCATCGCTGCAGCGGCAGGTCCTCGAGCTGCGCACCGAGCTCAGCCAGGAGCAGCTGAGCAAGGCAGAGTACCGGCAGCTCAGCTCCATGCTGCAGCTCGCGGGCCGCGGCGGCTACCGGATCGTGGCCGCGACCGTGATCGCGATGGGACAGGGATACTCGCAGACGGTGACGCTCGACGCCGGGACCGCCGATGGCATCAAGACCGGGGACACGGTGCTGAACGGCCAGGGCCTCATCGGGACCGTGACCGCTGTCAACGCACAGACGTGCTCGGTGCTGCTGGCGACCGATGCGACGTCCGTCGTGGGCGTGACGATGGCCACCAGCGGCCAGATCGGCTGGGTGACCGGTCCCGGCAAGACCACGTCGGGGACCGGGCTGCTGAAGCTGCAGGTGCTGGACGAGAACGCCAACCTGTCCGTCGGGGAGCAGCTGGTGACGTCGGCCTCGATTCATGACCGGCCATATGTGCCCGGCGTCCCGGTCGGTGTGATCAAGAAGGTGCAGAACCGGGGCGGCTCGCTGACCGCCCTCGCGCTCGTCCAGCCCTACGTGGACTTCACGTCGCTGGGCGTCGTCGGCATCGTGGTGGCGCCGCCAAGCCACAATCCGAGGTTCTCGGTGCTGCCTCCGGCACCGCACGTCAAGCCCGTGCCGACGGTGACCGTCACGGTGACCCCGGGTGCCTCCGCCAGCCCGTCGCCCACATTGTCCGGGGGCGGCTGACGTGAGGCGCGCCGCCGCGTCCGCGGTCGTCCTTGCCGTTGCGCTGACGGCTCAGCTGACCGTCGTCAACAGGCTCACGCTGCCCGGTGCCGGCGCGCCCGACCTCGTCTTGCTTACCGTTGTCGCGTTCGGGCTGTGCTCCAGGCCGGCCACGGCGTCGGTGACCGGCTTCTGCGCCGGGCTCTGCCTGGACATCGCACCGCCGGGCAGCTACCTGATCGGTGAGTACGCCCTCGTGTTCTGCGTCGTGGGCTACCTGTGCGGGCGGATGCGCGGCCTCCTCAACCAGTCGGCCATGCTCACGATCGCCGGTGCGATGGCGGCCGCGGCCGCGGGAGAGGCGCTGGTCGCGTTGCTGGGCCTGGCGGTCAGCGACCCGCAGGTCAGCTGGACGGCCGTGCAGAAGGTGCTTCCGTCCTCGATCGTCTACGACGTCGTGGTGACCCCGTTCCTGCTGTACCTGGTCATGCGCGCCGTGGCCTGGGCCGATGGCCTGGGCCGGGAGGGCGCCGCCGGCGCCCGGCAGGCCGACGGCTCCTCACTGCTGGGCCGGTCCCTGGGCGCTGGCGGCACGCTGCCCGGGGCCGGCTTGCCCGGCGCGACAGTACTCGG
>JASHQP010000726.1 GCA_030039095.1 Streptosporangiaceae bacterium | reverse complement strand
CTCGCCAGTGCCTGCAGGAGATAGCTCTTGCCCTGTCTCCGTCTCCCACTTACCACGCCCATAGTGGCACCGATGCCGTCATCCGTAGCAAAAGCGACCAGCCCTTTCCACTCGGCCTCTCGGCCGAACAGGTGGGCGGGCTTCTGTACTTGCCCATTCCCCGAAGCATGCATGACCGAAGTATAGTTGACCGAAGTGTGCTTCGGTAATTCCGTCGCTGAAGGAGGCCGAGCCGGGGGTGTTTACGACACGGCCTACGGCCGGGAGTTCGTTCACGCCGACCCCGAAGACAACCTCATGCGGTTCATCGCGGCTGCCGCCCGTGCCTGAGGGGGGCCTGGATCGGCGTCCGGCTGGACGGCGACCCGGACTGGGCGGAGATCGCCGAGCTGTGCCAGGACGCCTACCGGGCGATCGCGCCCGCTCGCGGGCTGGTCGAGCATCGCGATCGCGCAGGCCTACCCCCTGGTCAGCGTCGACGGCTTCGACCTCGACGCCGACGTGATCGACGCCGCCCGGCGCAACGCCGCGCAGTCTGGGATGTCTGGCCGGGTGACCTTCACCGTCACCGACGCCTCCGGGCCGGGGAGCAACGGCTGGTCCGGCCGGTATGACCTGGTGACGATCTTCGAAGCGCTGCACGACATGGCCCGCCCCGTGGACGCGCTGCGGGCGGCGCGGGGAATGCTCGCGCCGTCCGGCTCGGTCGTCATCGCCGACGAGCTCGTCGCCGACGAGTTCACCGCGCCCGCACCCGAGCTGGAGCGCTACCACTACGGCTGGAGCGTGGTGTCCTGCCTGCCCGGCGCCATGGGCGACCCGCAGACCGCGGCCACCGGGGCCGTGCTGCGCCCCGCCACGCTGCGCCGCTACGCCGAGCAGGCGGGCTTTTCCGAGGTGAAGACCCTTCCGCTGGAAGACGACAACTGGCGGTTCTACCAGTTGCGGCCCTGACCCGGTGACGGGCCATGGATGCCTCCTCCTGCCGGTGGGCGGCCTCCTCACCGCCCCCTGACCCGCATCGCCCAATGGTTGCGGTATTTGTGTTCCTCTCGTGTCCTTGTGTCGATTTCGGCTGGATCGGCGGGTACGGCTTTGGCCCGCGTGCCGCTGCGGGTCGAGCGCGCGGTTCCACGGACCGCGGGGCGGTGCGGTTGCCTCCTTCCGGTCGCGGGGACGGGCTGCCGGTTCAGGCAGCGGCCCGACAAGATCAGCTCCGCGTCCCGCGGGGCCGGTCAGGCGACCGCCGCCAGGGCGCGGGCGGGCCGGAGCACGGCGATCCGCCAGCTGGCGAATGCCCCGGCCAGCAGGGCGCCGGCCAGGGCCAGGGCCACGGCCAGCACGATCACCCCGGCGCTGACCGACGGGTGCAGCGGGACGGGCACCACGTGGATCAGGCTCGAACCGCCGATGACGGTCGCGTGAGTGCCGGGGACGGCGGGCTGGGGATAGTTGTCCGCGCCGACCGTCGCGGACACCGTGGGCGCGACCGCGGCGATGATCGCCGCGCCGGCGAACCCGAGGCCGACACCGGCCGCGGCGCCGGCGGCTCCGATGACCGCGGCCTCGCCGAGCACCTGGCCGACGATCCGCCGGGACCGCCAGCCGATCGCCTTCAGGATGCCGAAGTCGCGCACCCGGCGGCTCACGGCGGCCAGCATCAGCAGGCAGGCCATGGCGAACGCGGCGGCCAGGACCAGCACCGTCAGCCATCCGGCCAGGTCGTGGACCAGTGTCACGGCGCTGGCCAGCGATCCGGTCACCTGGCCGGGCAGGGTGCCGGCGGTAGTCACGAACGTGCCGGGAAGCAGCCTGGTGACCTCCTGGCTGACCGCGGGGATATCACCGGCGCTGGCCGCGGCCAGGTAGATCGTGTTCACCTCGTTCTTCAGGCTCAGTGCTCCCAGCGGAATCGCCTGGGCCCGCGCCAGCGGGAGGTAAATGGCGGGCGGACTGCTGCCCTGCGGCTGGCTGACGATCCCGATGACCGTGTACCTGGCACCGTCAACGGTAACGGCCGACCCGGCCGCCAGGCCGTGAGACTTCGCGTACGCCGAATCCAGGATCGCGACGTAGGAGTCCGGCTCGGCCGCCGTGAACAGATGACCGGAGACCAGTGACGCGGAGCCCAGCGGGCCGAGCGAGGCGTCCGCGGTGTCCACGCCGTCGATGGTGTAGCCGCTTTTCTTCCTGGGACCGATGCCGTTCTTCGGGAACGTGATCGACGATTGCAGGAGCGTGATCCCGCCCGCTGCCGCCGCCACGCCGGGCAGCCGCGCCGCCGCGGCCACCTTCGACGCGCTGATCCCGAAGTACGGGGCACCCAGGGTGCTGCTCGATCCGGGCGGGGCGATGGTGTTATGCGAGGGCGGCTGCGGCGCCTCGCCAGGCAGCCTCATCCCGGGCGCCGGGCCCGTCACGGTCACGTCGGTGCCGGCCCCGTACAACGCCTCGAGCACCCCGGACTCCGCCCTTGCCACCCCGGCTGAGGCGGCGGACACCGTGACCACCAGGCCGACTCCCAGCGCCAGGCCCAGCGCGATGATGATGGCCTGGCGCGACCGGCGGCTCAGCTCCCGTTGCAGGTACCTGACGGAGAACATCCGCGCTCACCCTTCCGTGCCGTCTTCCCCTATTTCACGGTCGGCACCGTTGTACCGCACGGACGGCAACAACCTGGTAAGCGATACCTGGCAGTTACCTCTCGATTGGACATTCCGCGCCGCTATTTCGCTGCCCGCCCGCCCTGGGCAGCCTCTCCTCAGCGGCTCTTCCGCAGCAGGTAAAGGTTCGCCGCGTAGCACACGATCCCGATGAGGCCCAGCACGCCCATGGCCGTGGAGGCGGAGTCGTCACCGGTGCTGGTGAAGCCGGCGGCGGGCGAGCTGGCGCTGTTCTCCCGGCTGGTGCTGGTGGCGCCCGCGTACGTGAAGCGGGACAAGAGCGTGCTGGCGGTCGCGTGGCTGCCGGACCTGGTCCGCCTCGGGATCCTGGAAGAGCACCTGGGCTCCTGAACCCGGCCCCCGCCACTGCGACCGGAAGGAGGAAGAATCCGCACCGCGGCCCGTGGAAACGCGCGCCGGACCCGCCGCGACGCGCGGGCTGTCCCCATGCCCGCCCGCAACAGCCAAACAGACACTGAAGAACACACGGAACAGCGAAAGCGTAATACCCCGGAAGGACCGAAACACCTAAAGGTGCTGGTGTTGGCACACAGACCGCCGCGCTCAAATCGCTGCGCGAGCAGTCCCGCAACCGTCGACTTTCCCGATGCGGATACGCCCGAGATCACGAACAGCACCACGTCATCGATCGTGTCATCACGCCGCGCTGATGTCGCATGAATTTCGCCGGGTATCAGAGTCAGCCATTGAAGATCCTGCAGGGGCCGCTCGGGAGGGAGCATATGGGGGCCGGGCGGAGGGTGCTTACAGAGTCCAGAGTGCCTGGGTTGGGGATAGGCGGGAGGCACGGACTGCGGGCAGCAGGCCGGCGAGGGCGCCGATGAGCAGGGCGGCACCGAGGCCGCCGGCCCAGGCTTGAGGCGGGATGACAGTCGTCGACCCTTTTGCGTGGGCGTATATGACGGTGGCGAGGGCGCCGATCAGGACCCCGGTGGCGCCGCCAAACCCGGTGAGCAGGATGGCCTCGGACAGGAATTGAACCCGGATCTGGGCTCTGGTGGCGCCCAGCGCGCGGCGCAGCCCGATTTCCTGGCGGCGTTCCAGTACGGAGATGATCATGGTATTGGCCACGCCGACCGCGCCGACTAGCAGGGCCACCGAGCCGAGGCCGAGGAACAAGGTGTCGAATGCGCCTGCGGCGTCGGCTTGCGCCGTCAGGGCGACCGAGGGCTGGGAGACGTTGACCTGGCTGGGGTTTTCCGGGTTGGCCTGGGCGGCGAGCAGGTTGTCGACTGCGGTGACCTGCCTGGTCTGGGCGCGCAGGTAGATCTGCGAGGGGTGCCCACCGAAGTGCAGGTACTTCTCTGCGGCGGGAAAGCCGATCAGGACGGAGGAGTCGATCTGGGGGGCGAGGGTGGCGGGGGCCAAGATGCCTACCACGTAGAACCACTGTCCGTCGGCCCAGATCCGTTCCCCGGGCCATATCCGGTCGATGCCTAGCCGCTGTGCGGCTGCCGCGCCGAGCACGGCGGCTGGCTCGCGGGCGGTGGCGGCGTTGAGGTATGTGCCCTGGGCCACTGATGTTCCCACCAGGCCGGGCAGGCCCAGGGTGGATGCGGTCAGCGTCAGCGCGTTGGTGTCGATCGCTGGGATGTATGGGCTTCGGTAGACGGTCGCGTTGCCGAGTGCGCCGGTGTCTTGCACTGCGGTAACGCCGGGAAGCTGGGCGATCATGCCGGGGGCTGCGGCGGGGAGTTCGGCGGTGCCGCCGGTGAGGCTCTGTCCGTTGGTGACGGTCAGTAGGTTGGTGCCGAGCTTGCTGATTTCGGCCAGCAGCGCTGCCTGGGAGGAGGCGGCCAGGCCCAGGACGGCCACGATCGCCGCAACGCCGATGGCGATACCGAGCGCCGAAAGCGCCGCGCGCAGCTTGCGGGTCCGCAGCGCGGCAATGGCCAGCCGGGCCAGGTCGCCGGGGTGCAGACGGGCCGGGGCAGGCAGGCTAGGTGTCATGGTCATGGTGGTCCTCCTTGCCCGGCGGTCAGCGGCCGGCCGGATGTCGGGGCGATGGCAGGAGGGCGGGGGTGCCGGCATCGGTGATGATGCGCCCGTCGAGCATGTCGATTCGGCGCCGCATGCGGGCGGCGATGGTGCGGTCGTGGGTGATCACGATGATCGTGGTTCCCTGGGCGTTGAGTTCCTCTAGCAGGGCCAGGATGGATGCGCCGGTGGCTGAGTCCAGGTTGCCGGTCGGCTCGTCGGCCAGCACGACGGAGGGCTGGCCGACGATGGCGCGGGCGATGGCGACCCGCTGCCGTTGTCCGCCGGACAGCTGGGTAGGCCGGGCGCCGGTCCGGTGCCCAAGCCCGACGTGCTCCAGGGCTGCGGCGGCCAGCTGCCGCCGCTCTGTGTGCCGGACGCCGGCATAAAGCAGCCCGTCGGCCACGTTGTCAACGATCTTCTGGTGCTCGGCGAGGAAAAACTGCTGGAACACGAACCCGATCCGGGCCGCACGCAGGGCCGACAGCCCCCGGTCGGTCATCCGTGCCGGGTCAGCCCCGGTAATGCGGACGTTGCCGCTGGTCGGTTTGTCCAGGGTGCCCATCAGGTGCAGCAGCGTGGTCTTGCCCGACCCCGACGGCCCGACAATGGCGGCCATTTCCCCGGCGGTCACTGTCAGGCTAATCTCATCCAGGGCCCGCACCGGCGGTGTGCCGGGATACACCTTCGACACCTGTTCCAGTTCCAGCACCGGGGGCCGTCTGCTGCTGCCGGCTGTCCCGCTGGCGGCGGTCATGTCGCCGGCACCACGACGTGCTGCCCGGCAGTCAGCGACCCGGTCACCTGTACCAGCCCGTCGCTGTCATCGAAGATCCCGATCTTGACCGGCACCAGGTGGCGGGTGTTCCGCGGCCCGGTGACCTCGACAGCGTACGAGCCCGAGGACTGGGCTAGCAGCGCTCCCACCGGCACTACCAATGCGCTGCGGGCGGTGCCGGTGGTGATCGCGACCGTGACCGGTGCCTGGTCCAGGGTCCCCGCCGCCGAGGGGTCGGTGAGCGTGACATAGACCGGGATGGTGGCGGAGGTGCCCGAACCGGAGGCGGCCTGGCTGACTGAGGAGATTACTCCCGGCGTCGTCGATCCGCCGGGCAGCGTGACCGTTACCGAATCTCCGGGCCGGACTTCCGACTGCTGGGCTGCGTCCAGGCTGATCGTGACCACGTGGTGGTCTGACGTTGCCGCCAGCACCGGCCCGGACGCCGGATTGCCCAGGCTGCCGGTGATGGCACTGACCCGGAGCGCGGTCGGCTCGAACGTCACCGACCCCAGCGCCAGCGACCCTGAAGCGCTCGTGCCCAGCGCGGTTTGGAGCTGTTCCACGGCATCCTGTGTTTCCCAGGAGTAATAGCTCCAGCCCGACGCGCTGATGGCCACGCTGTCGGCGTAACCCAGGTTCACCAGGTCGTGGTTGAGCTGGGCCACGTCCGCGCCGGTGTCCCCCTCCGCCATCGCCCGCCAGTCCGGAACACTGCCGTACAGGAGCACGACGGGGATGCCGTTATCCACCCGGTACAGCACCTGCCCCTGACTGATCACCTGCCCGGCCGGCGGCAGCCAGGTCAGCGTGCCGCTGCCCTGGCCCCGCACGATGTACGATCCGGCGTACCCCAGGGTCGCGTTGACCGTGGTCGTCTGCGAAAGGTCCTCCCGCACCACCTGCGCCGTCGCGGGGGCAGGTGCGCCTGCCGGGCCCGGCCCTGATCCCGGCGAGCCACCCGTGCCGAATGCCCCGGCGCGCCATGCGGCCACCGCGGACGCGGACGCCAGCATCACCGCAACCGCCAGCCATACCGCCAGGCGGCGGCCCCGCCGGGGCACGCCGCCGCGCGCCGTGCCCACCGCTCCCGCCTGCTGCCCGGCGGCATGGCCAGGAGAAACCGTCCCGCTCACGACCCGCCCCCGGCTGGTGACTGGCCCTTACCGGACTGAGACCGGCAGGCTTGCTGCGCGGACTGATACTGGGGCGAGTCGGTGTCAACGCCCGACAGGTTGTATCCGATCCCGCCGTCGCTAGTGGAAGGGTCGGGGAAATTCGGCACCCCGTGGGCGCGCATGCACCGGGAAAAGTCCAGGGCCTGGGTGAGCTTGCCCTCCTGCTGCTGTCCGGTTCCCGATCCGCCGTTCGGCTGCAGCTGGCGGCAGGCATTCTGGGCGGACTGCAGCGCCTGCTGGGTTACTCCGTTGCGGCCGATCTGGACTGCAGGGAATTGGCCCTGGCTGTTGGGGTCGGGAAAGGTCGGCACACCATGGGAGCGCACGCACTGCGCGTAGGCAACGGCCTTCTGGTAGCCAGCCGATCCCCCGGCGGTGTCAGAGGACGAACCGCCGCCGCACGCCGCCGCGAGCATGCCGACACCGGCGGCGGCAGTGATCGCGGCCACAACTAGCCTTTGCCGCGGCCATGACCATCGACGGCGGCATGCGCCTTTGAAGCTCTCGTTCATCTCGCGCCTCTCTGCTGGCTGACATGCCCGGGACTCAGGTGTAGGGCAGAGCAGGTGACAGTGGGGTGTCAGCCGTCACCTGACTGTCACCTTCGCGCGGCCATCTGGCGAAGACCTGCCATCCTGAAACCGGTGACGATGAATGAGAGTGCTGATAGCAGAAGATGACGA
Source organism: Streptosporangiaceae bacterium (assembly GCA_030039095.1). The sequence continues at coordinate 379 of JASHQP010000726.1, read as the reverse complement.
CCGGCTGGCCAGGGCGGTCGCGGCCGGGCTGCGCCGCCGCGGCATGAAGGTCGACGTGTCCCTCAACGGCGACGACGCCCTCGACCGCCTGGCGGCCGGCAGCTACGACGTGGTGGTACTGGACCGGGACATGCCCGGGGTGGGCGGCGACGACATCTGCCGCACCCTGGCGTCGCAGCGCTCAGCCAGCAGGATCCTGATGCTCACGGCGGCGCGGTCGGTCAGGGACCGGGTGGAAGGACTCGGCCTGGGTGCCGATGACTACCTGCCCAAGCCGTTCGACTTCACCGAGCTGGTGGCCCGCATCCAGGCGCTGGCGCGGCGCCCCGGCGCGCCGCCGCCGGCCGGGCTGGGCCACGGTGACCTGAGCATGGACCCG
>JASHQP010000725.1 GCA_030039095.1 Streptosporangiaceae bacterium | reverse complement strand
GCGACGGGCGCGGCCGGCCGGACAACGGGCGCCCCCCGGTTGCCGGCGGCTTGCGGTGATACGACATCCGCGAGCCGTGCGCCGGATAGCCTGACAACCGCCTCCTGCCCCGCCGGGCGCCGGCCGCTGCCCCGGCGCGGACGCTGCGCTCGAGCGGCGAGCGGAACGCCGCGACGAGCCGCGCAACGAGCGTGGCCAGGAACACCTGGCCGGTCAGCGCCTCGATGACGGCGAGGGCCCGCCCGCTGTTGCCCGCGGCGGTGAAGTCCCCGTAGCCCAGTGTGGTCAGCGTGGTGAAGCTGAAGTACTGGAAGGTCTGCGTATTGGCCGGCTGCTGGTGGGCGAAGAACGGCCCGCCGCCGAGGCGCTCGATCGCCGCGTAAAAGGCGGCGAACATCAGCCCGATGATCAGATAGGCGCTCAGCGCACCGTAGATGCTCTGCAGCGTGACCGTGGGCCTGGCCAGAACGCGGCGCACGATGAGCACGGCGGTGAGCAGCAGGATCAGGCCCTTCCAGAGGTCCGCCGCGCCGTCACCGCCCCTGGTGTGGGTCAGCGCGGCGACGAGCGCGGCGAGCGAGCCGATCAGGGCCACGAGAGCGATCACCGTGGCAGTTCCGGCGCTGGCCTCCCCGGTACGGAGCGCGAGGAGCATCACCGCAAGGAACAGCACGGTCTGCAGCTCGGCGGCGAGCACGCTGAACCCGGACGCGGAGAGCAGGTAGGTCAGGACCAGCAACAGCAGCAGCGCGCCGTACCGCTGCCTGGGTTCCTGGGGCGGCCTCCGGCCGGGCAGCCGGCGGCCGCCCCAGGCAGACCGGAAGGCCCATCGCGGCCGCATCATGACCTCTGTCTGGTCACGCTACGGGCGAAACGACGGGCCGACGGCTGTGGCTGACGGCGGCGCGCTAGGCAGCGTGCCCGTGCAGCGCCTCCTGCAGCTCCTGCTCGCCCTGCTTGGACAGGGAGGTCTTCAGGACCGTGCCGCCGTACTTCGACATTGCCTCGACGGCCTTGTCCGGGGTCACCTTGTCCACCATCAGGAACAGCGCGGAGGTACCCGGCCGCAGCATCCCGCGGACCTGGTCCTGGAACTCCTTGTCGATGCCGGACTTCGTGATCTTGCCCATGAGGGCGCCGAGGCCCGCGCCGATCGCGATGCCGAAGACCGGGATGAAGAACAGCAGCCCGAAGAGCAGACCCCAGAACATCCCCCAGGTTGCGCCCCGGCCGACCGGGTTGTGGCTGGTGTGGACGTGATACTTGCCCTCGGGATCCCGGACGATCACGGCGATCGCCTCGGGCTCGATGATGAGGTCACGGGCGAGCCGCCGGGCCTCGTCCGCTGCCGCCTCGGCGGTGGCCTCGTTCTGGTAGCCGATGGCGATCAGGTCAGCCATTGGATCCCCTTTTCTGACGTGAAGTGAGCGGTCCGGGCAAGTTCATCAGCCCGGTCACCGGCCGCGCCCCATCCTCGCCGGGTGATACGGCTGCGCCCGTGACCTGCGGCGGACCCGTCCTGGGCGGCCGCCCGGCGTGGCAGCACTCGACCGGCTCGATCCCGGGCATGAATGTACCGAAAGACGGCCTATTACCCGTCTTTTGGTACATCCACGAGCGGCCCGGGCCGAGGAGGAGCCTGTCACCCGGAGCGGGGGATGGTCGCGGCGGCCAGAAGGGGCACGATGGCGCAGCACCGATACTCCAGCGGCACAGGCAGGTGGATGGGGTGGGCAAGCACCGGGCGGACCGTCCGCCGGCGGGCCGGCGCGTAGCAGCCGCTGTGTCCCTGCTTGCCCTCGTGGCTGCCGCCGGTCTGCTGCTGATCGGCGTGATCGTCCACCTCGGGGCCGTGCTTCTGGCGCTCGCCGGGCTGCTGATCTTTGTGATCGCGGGCTGGTACGTGGTGTCGCGGCGCGGGTTCGTCCGGGTGGTCGGGATCGCCGTCATGGTCGTGGCGCTGGGCGGGCTGATCACCGGCCTGGTTTTCGCCCACCTCAACCTCGTCGCGCTGATCCTGGTCATCGTCGCGTCCGCGCTGTCGGTGGCGTCGGCGCGTTACGCGCTCCGGGCCAGGAGGGCCGGGATCGGGTCAGCCGCCGACAAGGCCCTCCTGACCACGGCGAGCCGGCCCCGGCGGCCCGTTCTGGTCATGAATCTGAAGTCCGGCGGCGGCAAGGCCGAGCGCTTCCATCTCGGGGAGGAGTGCGTACGGCGGGGCATCGAGCCGGTCGTGCTGGGGCCGGGAGACGACCTGCTGCGGCTGGCCGACGACGCGGTCAGCCGGGGCGCCGACGTGATCGGGATGGCCGGGGGCGACGGATCGCAGGCGCTGGTCGCGACCGTGGCCAGCCGCCGGGGAGTCCCGCACGTGTGCGTGCCGGCCGGGACAAGGAACCACTTCGCGCTCGACCTGGGCCTGGACCGGGACGACGTGGTCGGCGCGCTCGACGCGTTTACCGACGGGGTCGAGCGCCGGGTCGATCTCGCCTCGGTCAACGGCCGGGTCTTCGTGAACAATGCGTCGCTCGGCCTGTACGCGAAGGTGATCCAGTCGCCGCAGTACCGCGACGCCAAGCTCTCGACCGCGGCCGCGGTGCTTCCGGAGGTGCTCGGGCCGGACGCCGAGCCGCTGGACCTGCGCTTCCGCGGGCCGGACGGCGACGAGCCGAACGCTCACCTGATCCTGGTGTCCAACGACCCTTACCAGCTCGACAGCATCGGCGGCATGGGCACGCGCGAGCACCTGGACCGGGGCGTGCTCGGGATCGTCGTCGCGAGGATCGCCGACGCCGCTGCGGCCAGCCGGTTCATGGCGCTCGAGGCGGCCGGCCAGGTCCGCCGGTTTCCCGGCTGGCAGGAGTGGTCCGCGCAGCGGTTCGAGGTCGGCTCGGGAGCCCCGGTGGAGATCGGGATCGACGGCGAGGCGCTGCTGCTGGATCCCCCGCTGGTATTCGAGTCGATGCCGGGAGCGCTGCGGGTGCGGCTGCCGCGCCGCGCGGTGCGGCCGTCCCGGAAGTCGCGGACCGTGCGGCTGCTGTCGGGCTCGACGATCAGCGAGCTTGCCGAGGTGGCGGCGGGGAACTGACCGGTTTCTGCTCCTCGCCTGGCAACTCCGCCTCCTGCGGCATGCCGGGCGCCAGCGGATGGGTGTAGGCGTCCCGGAACGTCTTGACCTCCTGGACGGTGAACGCCCGCTCCTTGCGGCTGTCTCTGGTGAACGCCAGCCACCAGGTGAGCACCGCCCCGACCCGGTTCCGGTAGCCGGTCAGGAACGCGATGTGGATGAACAGCCAGATCCACCACGCGATGAACCCCCCGGTGCGCAGCGGCCCGGCGGTCACGACGGCCCGGCCACGGGAGATGTACGCCGCCGAGCCCAGATCCCGGTAGCGGAACGGCTTCTCGGGCACGCCTCCCGAGGCCCGGACCCTGGCCCGGTGCCCGGCATACAGCCCGGACTGCATCGCGACCTCGGCGACGCCGGGCAGCTTGCCCAGGCTCATCATGTCGCCGATCACACAGATCTCCGGATGGCCTGGGATCGTGAGGTCCTTCTCTACCATGATCCGCCCGGACCGGTCGCGGTCCGCGCCGGTGGCGCGCGCCAGCGCCTCGGCCACGGGCGGCGCCTCCACGCCCGCCGTCCACAGCACCGTGTAGGCGTCGTACCGGCTCTCCCTCCCAGCGCGGTCCTTCACCTGCAGCCAGCCCTGGTCGACGTGCGTGACCAGAGTGCCCATGTGCTGCTCGACCCCGAGCGTCTGCAGGATCTCGGCCGACTTGGCGGACAGCTTCGGCCCGAAGCTCGCCAGCGGCGCGTCGCCGCCGTCGAACAGCAGCACCCGGGCGTCGGCGGGCTCGATGCTGCGGAACTCCGACCGGAGCGTCTTGGTCGCGAGCTCCCGGATCTGCCCGGCGAGCTCCACCCCCGTCGGCCCGGCGCCAACCAGCGCGAACGTCAGCCAGCCGCGGCGCTCGGCGGGGTCGGTCGCGGTGTCGGCCATCTCGAACGCCCCGTACACGCGGCGCCGGATGGCCAGCGCGTCCTCGAGCGTCTTCATGCCGGGGGCCCAGCCCGCGTACTCGGGGTGCCCGAAATAGGACTGCTGGACCCCGGCGGCCACGATCAGGTCGTCGTAGGCGTACTCCAGGCGGCCGCCGCCGACCCGCTGCGCGATGACCCGCCGGCCCTCGGTGTCGAAGCCGGTGACCTCGGCCATCACGCAGTCGACGTTCTTGTGCTTCTCCAGCAGGTCGCGCAGCGGGACGGCGATCTCCCCCTCGGACAGGATCCCGGTCGCGCACTGGTACAGCAGCGGCTGGAACAGGTGGTGCTGGGCGCGGTCGATCAGCGTCACCGAGACGTCGGCCCGCCGCAGCGCGCGCGCCGCGAACAGCCCGCCGAAGCCGCCACCGATGATCACGACCCGGCGACGGCCAGCCGGGCCGGCCCCTTCGTCCGTCATCGCCACGCCCCCAGTCGTTCTCCGTCGATCCCTGCCGCTCACCCGGTCCTGGCTGTTCCCGGCCCCGGTCCCGGCGGGTCAGCCAGCCGGGTCGTACCAGGTGTCGCGCCCTTCGAGCAGCCGGTCGGCTTCCTTGGGCCCCCAGGTGCCCTTCGTGTACGGATGCACCGGGGTGACGTCGCCGAGCACCGGATCCACGACTTCCCACGCGGCTTCGACCGTGCCCTGATCGGCGAACAGCCAGCGGTCCCCGTCCAGGGCCGCGCCGATCAGGCGGTCGTATGGCCGCATGTCCGAGCCAGCCTGGCCGGAGAACGTCAGGTCCTCAGCGATCGGCTCCAGTCCCGCCCCCGGCTTCTTGCCGGCAAGCTGCACCCCGACCGCGGTCTCCGGCCAGACCCGGAAGCGCAGCGAGTTGCCGACCGCGAACGGCTCGATCCCGAACACGTCCTGCGGCGGACGCCTGAACTTGATGTCGATCTCGGTCGCGGTGACAGGCAGGCACTTGCCGGCCCGGATCAGGATCGGCACCCCGGCCCAGCGCCACGTGTCACACGCGAGCCGCACCGCCACGTACGTCTCGGTCGTCGACTTCGGCTCCACGCCGTCGACCTGCAGGTAGCCGTCGTACTGGCCGCGGACGCAGTCCTCGGTGGCCAGCGGCCGCAGCGCCGAGATCACCCGCAGCTTGGCATCAGGCCACGAGGAGAGGCCCTGCCCCTCCGGCGGCTCGGCCAGCGCCGTGGCCAGCACCTGCAGCATGTGGTTCTGCACCACGTCCCGGATCGCGCCGGTCCGGTCGTAGAACCGGCCCCGGTCGGACACGTCGAACGCCTCCGCCATCGTGATCTGGATCCGCTCGACGTAGTTCCGGTTCAGCAGCGGCTCGAGCATCGAGTTCGCGAACCGGACGAACAGCACGTTCTCCACCGGGTCGAATGCGAGCCAGTCGTCGACCCGGAAGATCGCCTCCTCACCGAAGTACTTGTGCATGGTGTCATTGAGCTGCCGCGAACTTGCCAGGTCGGTGCCGAACGGCTTCTCCACCATGATCCGGGCGTCCTTGGTGCGCCCGGCCGTGGCTATCCCCTCGGCGATCCGGCCGAACAGCACCGGTGGCACCTCCAGGTAGAAGAGGAGCTTCTGGGCGCCGCCCACCGCGTCCGACATCGCCTTGTAGGTGGCGTCGTCGCCGAGGTCGCCGTCGACATACCGCAGCAGGCCCAGCATCTTCTGCGCGGCCGGGGTGTTCGGGTCCATCTTGTTCAGCTTCAGCGAGTCGGTGGCGTAGTTCCGGAACTGCTCCAGGCCCCACCCGTTCTTCGCCACCCCGAGCACCGGAACGTCCAGCACGCCGCGGCCCACGAGACCGACCAGCGCCGGGAATGTCTCCAGCTTCGCCAGGTCACCGGTGGCCCCGAAGATCACCAGTGCGTCAACTTGGTCCGTCGCCATGCGAGCTCCTCCTAGGTTGAACGCGCACTATCCATGGGACCGCTACCGCGCGCTGCCTTCATCATTCCAAGCGGGTGATGGCAATATGCGGCCATGACCACACCGGGAAGCTCCGAGCGCCCGCCGACCCTGGACGCCGCCGCCTTCAGCGGCCTCTACCAGCGGCTCCGGCGTGCCACGCCGTGGGGACCCGATGACCGGCGCGGCGCGCTGAACTACATCACGCCAGCACGGGTCCTGGCCGCCGCCGGCGAGGTACGCCTGGGCCGGACGGTCACGCTCGAGGCCCCCATCGAGACCCAGCCGGCGCCGGACAACCCCGAGCCGGCCAGGGACGACATGACCGGCACCGGGGACCAGGCCGACCCGGCCGGCCTGACCTTTGCCATGGACCGGCTGACGATGAACGTGCACGGGAACGCCGACAGCCACATCGACGCCCTGTGCCACGTCATGTACCGGGCCAGGCTCTACAACGACGTGCCCGCGGACACCGTCACCGCGGCCGGCGCCGACGAGCTGTCCATCGAGCTCGCCAGCAACGGGATCGTGGGGCGCGGAGTGCTGCTGGACATCCCGCGGCTGCACGGGACCCCCTGGCTCGAGCCCGGGGATCACGTGACGGCGGACGACCTGGCCCAGGCCGAGGAGGCCCAGGGGGTCCGGGTCGGCGAGGGTGACCTGCTGTTCGTCCGGGTCGGCCACCGGGAGCGCCGGAACGCGATGGGGCCGTGGGATTCGGCCGCCTCGCGTGCGGGGCTGCATCCCGCGGCGATGGAGGTCGTGGCCGAGCGGAAGGTCGCGGCGCTGGGCAGCGACAGCAACAACGACACCGCGCCCAGCGCGGCCGAGGGCGTCGACTTCCCCGTCCACGTGCTGGCGCTCAACGCGATGGGCCTGCACCTGCTCGACTGGCTGCAATTCGACGACCTCGTCCCGCTCTGCGCGGAGACAGGCCGCTGGTCGTTCTTGTGCGTGATCGCGCCCCTGCGGCTGGTGCGCGGGACCGGCTCCCCGGTCAATCCCATCGCGATCTTGTAGCGCCGGGCTGGGACGGGTCCGGCGCCCCGGGCTGGGACGGGTCCGGCGCCCCGGGCTGCGGCGGCACCGCCGCACCCGCCCGGACGGGCTCATCGTGCGCCGGCCTCGCCACGAACTCATGGCGGCTGACCCGGCGGCGGAACACGTAGTAGGTCCAGGTCTGGTACGCGAGCACGAACGGCAGGAAGATCACGACGACCACGGTCATCACCGTGAGCGCGTACCGGCCGGACGCGGTGTTGTGCACGGTCAGGCTGAACGCCGGGCTGGTGCTGGACACCATGACCCTGGGATAGAGGTCGACGAAGATCGACAGAACGCAGGCCGCGATCGTGACCGTGGTAGCCGCGAAGGCCCAGCCCTCGCTGCGCGAGTAGACCAGCCATACCGCGGCGATCGCGGCGAGCACGGCGCCGAACTCGACGGGGTTGAGCAGGGCACCCTTGCCGGCGATCGCGTGGGTCCAGGACACGAACGCAAGCACCAGCAGCATGGTCACCGGGGCGATCAGCTGGGCCAGCCGCCGGGCCCGCTGGCGCATGTCGCCAGTGGTCTTCAGGGACAGGAACGTCGCGCCGTGCAGCAGGCAGACGCCCACGAACGTGATCCCGGTGAACACGCCGTACGGCTGCAGCAGATCCCAGAACGAGCCGGTGTAGTCCTGGCTGGCGTTGATCGGGAGCCCGTGCAGCAGGTCGCCGAGGGCCACGCCGATCAGCAGCGGGGCGAGCAGGCTGCCCGTGGTCAGCGCCGCGTCCCAGGTGCGCCGCCACCGGGCCGCTGCCCGCTTGCCGCGGTATTCGAACGCGACGCCGCGCACGATCAGCGCGGCCAGCAGCAGCACGAGCGCGAGGTAGAACCCGGAGAACCAGGTGGCGTACCAGCCGGGGAAGGCGGCGAACGTCGCGGCCCCGGCCACGATCAGCCAGACCTCGTTGCCGTCCCACAGCGGCCCGATCGTGTTGATCGCGGCCCGCCGGCCCGGCTCGTCGGCGCCGACCGCGTCGTGCAGCATGCCGACCCCGAAGTCGAAGCCCTCGAGCACGAAGAACCCCATCCACAGGACCGTGATCGTGATGAACCAGAAGGTGGCCATCGGCGCCTCAGTACTGGACAGCCGGAACGGGAGCCTCCGCGTCGGTCTGGCTCCGCGACGGCGGAAGCTGCTCGCGGGAGTACCTGAGCATCAGCAGGAAGTCGACAGTGCCGAGCACCGCGTACAGCAGGACGAATCCGCCGAGACTGATCGCCACGTCGGTGGCGGAGACCGACGGAGATACCGCGTTCTTGGTGAGCATGATGCCCTGGATGATCCACGGCTGGCGGCCGCTCTCGGTCAGCAGCCAACCCGCGGTGTTCATGGCGAAGGGCAGCGCGCTGCCCCAGATCGCCACCCACAGGAACCGGCGCGACGTGGCCAGCTTCTTGCGCCGGAGCAGCCACAGCCCCCACAGGCCGATCAGCAGCACGAGCACGCCGGTGTAGGCCATCACCCGCATCGACCAGTACTGGATGAACACGTTCGGCACGTAGTAGCCCGGGCCGAAGGCCCTGGAGTACTGGGCCTGCAGCGGGTCCAGGCCCACGACCTTGCCGTTCCAGTGGTTGGTGGCCAGCAGCGACAGCAGGTGCGGTATCGCCAGGATCTGGGTCGGGTGCTGGTCCCGGTTGCCGCCGCCGATCTGGAACAGCGAGAACGAGCACGGCTGGCACGTGGCCCACTGCGCTTCGGCCGCCGCGATCTTCATCGGCTGGTAGCGGGCCTCGATCACCCCCAGCTCGTCGCCGATCAGCATCGCGAACAAGATCGCCGGGACCAGCACCACCAGCGCCAGCCGCGCCGAGCGGGTGAACACGCCGTGGTCGCCGCCGTGGCGCAGCTGCCACGCCGACACCGCCAGCATCACCGCCGCGCCGGTGACCAGCGACGCCAGCACCACCTTGGCGTACCCCCAGACGAACACCGGGTTGGTCAGCAGCGCCCAGATGTCGGTCAGCTGGGGCTTGCCACCCGCCATCACATAGCCGACCGGGTGCTGCATCCACGAGTTCGCCGCCATGATGAACGCCGCCGACAGCACAGACCCGAACGCGACCGCCCAGATCGTGGCCAGGTGGATCCGGCGGGGCAGCTTGTCCCAGCCGAACAGCCACAGCCCCAGAAACGTCGACTCGAGGAAGAACGCGCCCAGGCCCTCCATCGCCAGCGGCGCGCCGAAGATGTTGCCGACCAGCCGCGAGTACGCGCCCCAGTTCATCCCGAACTCGAACTCCTGCACCAGCCCGGTGACCACACCGATCGCCACATTGATCACCAGCAGCGTCCCGAAGAACCGGGTCAGCCGCAGGTACTCCTCCCGCTTGCTCCTGTGCCAGGCGGTCTGCAGCAGCGCGGTCAGGAACGCCAGCCCGATCGTGACCGGGACGAACAGAAAGTGGTTGATCGACGTGAACGCGAACTGCCAGCGTGCAAGATCGACGTTCAGCATCTGGTCATGCGCTGCGCGAGTTGGCCGCGACGGGCGCGTTCTGCCAGGCGTCGGCACCGGCAGAGGCGGCCGCGCGGGCCTGCGCCAGCTTGAGCTTTGCGAGCTCGCTCGGCGTCATGTCCATCTCCCTGACCCACTGCCGGGTTGCGGAGATCAGGTGGGCGCCGCCGATGACGAGACCCGCGAGCGCGAGCGCGCCGCCCACCGCGATCAGCGTTCCTCCGGTCACCAGCGGGGCGGGCCGGACCTGCGGTAGCGACATGCCGGTAGCACCGTTGTTAGCCATGGCTCCATCCCTGAGCGTTCAGTGATCATCGAAGGTCACTGTTGCCAGCCACAGGGCACCGGGCATCATCCGGGCCGGGTGATTACCCGCGCCGGGCCGGCCCGGGCCAGCGAGCGCCGGCGCGGC
>JASHQP010000724.1 GCA_030039095.1 Streptosporangiaceae bacterium | reverse complement strand
CGCTGGGAAGCCCCGGTCACCGTCCGGCGCGGCGGCGACGGCCTCGACTTCGGCGGGCCGTTCGTGCGCGGGGGGCGCGACGACCGCCACCTCGGCCTGGCCTGGGGCGACGTACCCGGCGACGGCACACTGCGGCTGTTCCGCGGGGCCAAGCTGCGCCTCGTCGATGTGGAGGCGGGCGTGATCGGGGCCGCCATGCAGCCCGGTCACCGCCTCGTTGCCCGGATCCGGCTGACGGATGTCAAGGGCAACCCGGTCTGCGCCCGCGTCCGCCCGCCCGCCCTGACCTGGTCGGTCGGGAAATGCGGGTAACCAGCCGCAACGCGCGGTTCCAGCAGTGGGCGGCGCTGCTGGACAACCGGGCCAAGCGGCAGCGCAGCGGCGAGTTCATCGTCCAGGGCGTCCGGCCGATCTCTCTCGCGGTGCGCAGCGGGTGGCCGATCCGGGCCCTGCTGTACAACGCCGGCGCGGACGGCGCGGCCTCGCGGTGGGCGCGGGAGACGCTCGCCGCCGTCGCCGCGGCGAAGATCGCGGTTTCGGCCGAGCTGATGGGGGAGCTCGGCGAGAAGGACGAGGGCCCGCCGGAGCTGCTGGCCGTGGCCGAGCTGCCCGCCGACGACCTGGCCCGCATCCCGGTGGATGCCGGGCTGCTCGGCGTCGTCGCCGACCGGCCGGCCAGCCCGGGGAACCTGGGCACGCTGATCCGGTCGGCGGACGCGTTCGGCGCGTCCGGGGTGATCGTCACCGGTCACGCGGCGGACCCGTACGACCCTCGGACGGTCCGGGCGAGCACCGGCTCGCTGTTCTCGCTGCCGGTGGTCCGGGTCCCGTCGCACCGGCCGGTGCTGGACTGGGTCGCGGCGATCCGGGCCGGGGGTGTTGGCGTCCGCCTGGTCGGCACCGATGAGCACGGCGGGCTGGAGGTCACCGAGGTCGACTTCACCCGGCCGACGCTGCTGCTGGTCGGCAACGAGACGGCCGGGCTGAGCGCGGCCTGGCGCGAGGCAAGCGACGATCTGGCCAGGATCCCGATGCTGGGCTCGGCCAGCTCGCTGAACGCCGCGATGGCCGCGTCGATCGCGCTGTACGAGTCGGCCAGGCAGCGAATCGCCGCGCGGGCACGGTGAGTGGCCACCAATCAACCAGATCATGAAGTTCGTCCGGTTTCGGGTTGCGTACTGCGCGCAGCGGGGCAGACTGAAACGGAGGCGGTGCGAGATGTTCGAGAGGTTTACCGACCGGGCGCGCCGGGTCGTGGTCCTGGCTCAGGAAGAGGCCAGGATGCTGAACCACAACTACATCGGCACCGAGCACATCCTGCTCGGGCTGATCCACGAGGGTGAGGGCGTCGCCGCCAAGGCGCTGACGTCGTTAGGCATCAGCCTGCAGGCCGTGCGCCAGCAGGTCGAGGAGATCATCGGCCAGGGGCAGCAGGCACCGTCGGGGCACATCCCGTTCACGCCCCGGGCCAAGAAGGCGCTGGAGCTGTCGCTGCGCGAGGCGCTGCAGCTTGGTCACAACTACATCGGCACCGAGCACATCCTGCTCGGGCTGCTCCGCGAGGGCGAGGGCGTCGCCGCCCAGGTGCTGGTGCGGCTCGGCGCCGACCTCAACCGGGTCCGGCACCAGGTCACTCACCTGGTTCACGGCGGCAAGGGAGGCGACCGGCCAACGCGGATCGCGGCCGGCGAGTCGCTGCGGCTGCGCGGCCCGGGCGATCTCTGGGTCGCCGACCTGCTGTCCACGCTCGCCAGGCTGACGGAGCGGATCGAAGCCATCGAGCACCACCTGGGCCTCGCCGAGAGCACAAGCCCGGAAGCCCCCACCCGCGATCCAGAGGCCACCGGCGAGCCGGAGCCGGGCGGCGAGCCCGAGCCAGTCGGCGAGCCGGAGCCGGGCGGCGAGGCAAAGCCCGCCGAGGACTCCCCGGCCGCATCCGATTTACCGGACGGCCCGGCGGACCCTCCCACCTCACCTGGCGGCACCGTGGCGGCCGAGGAGGGCTAGAGCCTGCGGTTCGCGGCTTTTCCATGATCGTGGAGGATTTGTTGCCGTATACGCGAACAATCCTCCACGATCATGAAGCGTGCGGATCGCGCGAACTGACTCGGCCAGCTTGTCGGGCCTCATGGGGCGAGGCCGTAGATCCTTGTGGGGCGAGGCCGTAGATTCGCTGGGCCGTGCCGCTGTAGATCGCGGACTTCTCGGCGCTGCTCAGGTCGGCTGTGAGAGCACGCGCCGCCGTGCACACGCCGGCGTAGCCGACGTGCATCGTGCTGACCGGCCAGTCCGAGCCGAACATGAGCCGGCCCGGGCCGAAGCCTGCCATCGCGGTCTCGTAGTGCGGGCGCAGCAGCGCGTCCGCCAGGTCGGCCCGGCCGGGCGGCAGCTCGCCGAGGAAGCCGGAGAACTTGCCGACCGTGTTCGGCAGCGCGGCGAACGCGCGGAACGTCTTCGCCCACGATTCGTCGACCCCGCAGCCCACGTCGGGATTGCCGAGATGATCGAGCACGAAGGTTAGCTGCGGCGTCGCGGCCGCGGCGGCAACGGCGGCGTCAAGCTGCTGGCCGGCCGCGACCACGTCGTAGACGAGACCGGCGTCAGCCACCGCGGCCAGCCCGCGCAGCACGGCGGGCCGGGCCAGCCAGCCGGGGTCCGGCTCGGTCAGCACGGTGTGGCGGATCCCCACCAGCCGGTCGCCACCGGGCAGCTGCCGGAGCGCGGCGATGGCATCCGCCACATCGGGCGCCTCGAGGTTCACCCAGCCGACGACGCCGGCGACCAGGCCGCTGGTCGCGGCGAGCATGAGCAGCTCGGGCGTTTCCCCGGGCTCGGTGATCGTCTGCACCACGACCGTGGACGTGATCCCCTGCGCAGCGGCCTCGGGCTCGAGGTCGGCGAGCAGGAAGTTCCTGCGCAGCGGCTCGAGGCCCGGCTGGTCGAGGAACGGCTGATCATGCGCGGACAGATCCCAGACGTGGTGGTGCGCGTCGATGGTGGACATGGTCCTCACAGCCCGAGGTCGTCTAGCTGCTTGTGCAGGTCGGCCCGGGGGCCGCTGGCGGGCGAAACGGGCTTGGAGCGGACGGCGCCCTTGCCCGGCAGGGTGCCGGCCCGCCGGTCCCTGAATATCCAGCCGGCCGCTACGCCCCCGGCCAGGCCGCCGATGTGCGCCTGCCACCCGATCCCGGCCTGCGGAAGCAGGACGGTGAACTGGTAGGCGAAGCAGAGCGCCATGACCGCGCCGATCAGCATGTCGATCGGGTGCCGGTCGAAGAACCCGCGGACCATGATGTAGCCGAAGTACCCGAAGACCACTCCGCTCGCGCCGGCGCCGACGGACCCCGGGCTCTCGAAGATCCACGCGCCCAGGCCGCTGGTCACGATCACCAGCGCGGTCAGGCCGAGGAATTTGGTCACGCCGCGATACGCCGCAAGGAATCCGAAGATGAATAGCGGGCCCGAGTTTCCCTCGATGTGAGCCCAGCTGAAGTGCAGAAACGGGGCGGTCAGGATGTCCGGAAGGCTGGCGGCATCTCTTGGCCGGATCCCGTACTCGTAGGTGAGCTGGTAGTGATCGGCCCAGTTCGCGATCTGGATGATCCAGAGCAGCGCGAGGAACCCGACCATCACGAAAAGGGCCTTGCGCGCCTCGGCCAGCACCGTCTCGGCGTTGCCCGCCCCGACGTCCCACATCCTGCGGCCGGCGGAGCCGTGCTGACCCGTGCCACTGGCCTCCGGTCCCGATCCGGCACTGCTGCTCACCGTCACCACCCGTCCGGCCGTCAATTGCTCATGGTAACCATTCGCGGGCCTCTCAGTTGCTTACTGTCACTATCCGGCTCGGCGGACTGCTCACTATCGCCACCGATCCAGACGGCGATGCCCTGTTTGGAAGTTAACCGCATCAGAGAGCCCGCAGGGGATGGCCCGGCGTGTCGCGCCACGCCACTTATCCGGGAGTGGTGATCACAGGATCGTGCCCTTACACCTAGTAATTGCTCCCTTACGCGTTGCCAAACTGTGATCTGCGAAGCGCAATTCCTGCGTTTGCAACACAACTTTTTCCGCGGAAGCGCTTGGTCCACTCCTTCGCTTCTGGCAACGTAGTTCGGCGACGGTACTGGACCCACATGCGTGGTTCTGCCACCTCGAGTCTGCTGGCGCCGCATTGGTCCCATCCGTCACACGACTCGCTGCCCTGTACCGCAGCGGTCTGCGCGCAGAGGCGCTCCGCCCCGGCGTGCTTGGCCGACGGAAGGACCGCATTGTCACAGCACCGGAGGCGGGCTCCCGCCAAGCGCCACGGGCGCAGGCGACTCAGCTTTCTCCTGGTCACGACGATGACCGCGCTCGTGGCAGTTGCCGGCGGCGTCCTGGTCGAGATGCACATGGCCGATGGCAGCGCCGATCCTGCGGCCGCGGCACTGGCCGCGATCCCCGCCAGTCACTCCGCCATTCTGCTGGAGAAGGAGCGCCAGCAGATGATCCTGGTGGATGCCGCGTCCCAGACGCTGACCATGGTTGGGTCCCCGCGCATGGCCACCAGCCCGTCGTCCTCCTTGTCCGACGGGTCCGGCGGCAGCGACTCGGTGCTCGTGAACATGCCGCCGCCCGACCCGGGCACGGCGCAGTCCATAGCGTTCGGCCTGCTGTCCTCGTACGGGTTCGCCTCCTCGCAGTGGGGTTGCCTGGATGACCTCTGGCAACGCGAGAGCGGCTGGATCTATAACGCCGAGAACGCCAGCGGCGCGTACGGCATACCGCAGGCTCTGCCCGGATCCAAGATGGCCAGCGCCGGTCCTGACTGGCAGACCAATCCCACCACGCAGATCAAGTGGGGGCTCGGGTACATCAAGTCCGTGTACAGCACACCGTGCGGGGCGTGGTCGCACGAGGAGGCCGACGGCTGGTACTAGGCGCCGATTCGCGGCCGTTCCGGGTCGCT
Organism: Streptosporangiaceae bacterium; assembly: GCA_030039095.1. The sequence continues at coordinate 15,409 of JASHQP010000724.1, read as the reverse complement.
CTGCGCTGCCTTTCTCCGCCACCTTTCTCTTTCCCTGGGTGGGCCGTGCGTGCCGGAATGCGGTTCTGCTGACCGCTCGGCGGGCAGGAGGCCTGCGTTAGCTCCGAGTGGCTGTATGGCTACGCAGGATGACAAGGCATCCTGTTAGTGATATCGCGAATGGCCTGGTCACACGGCACATTAACAACTGTGGGTTACTGTTCATATGGTTCTTGTAACCGCACGAGCCGGCCTCTCCCCGGCCGCACTCGCCAATCCGTGTGGCCGGACAAAATGGATGAAAGCTCGCGTAAGAAGATCCTCGAGCTGTGATGTACCTCATATGGATTTCGAGCCGTTTCTGGCACCACGGTCCGAGATTCTTGGGCAATGTAGATGGCCGAAGCACCCAGCGTGCATGACGGCTGCCCCGAGTGGCCCCGTCGCCCTGATCCCGCGTCAAGTCCTGTGCGCCGCTGCATGCCTCCGGTCGACCGGTGGCGTTGACAGCGCCGTTGGGTGGAAACGAGCGCGCGTCGCGCGCCCGACCAAGGGCGACTATTGTCCCGCGTACGACGTCATATCCCCCTGCACGGAAAACCCTCGAAGCTCACGATCGCAGTAACAGGCTCGACCGTCCTCACCGCGGCGGCGGCCTCCGGGCTGGTGGCCTTCTGGCCAGTCGCCGCGGCATCCCAGTCGGCTGCAGGCCCGTCAACAGCGGCCAGGGTCGAAAGCTCGGCCCAGTCGGACGGCGCCGGAACGGCAGCTCCGCAAGTCCAGTTCTCCGAAGCCATGGCTGCACTACGGCAGCGGGAAACTAGCGCGCTCGTCGCGCAGCAGGCCGCCGCCCGGCAGGCAGCTCTGAGGCGGAAAGAGGCCGCACGCAGGGCCGCAGCCGAGGCGGCCGCGGACCAGGCGGCCCAGGAGCAGGCACAGCAAGATCAGCAGAGCCAGCCCGCAGCACCGGCTGCTCCGGCCCCCTCGGGGTCGGCGCAGCAGATCGCGATGGGCATGCTCGGCTCGTATGGCTGGTCGTCCGGCCAGTTCTCCTGTCTGGTCTCGCTGTGGAATCAGGAAAGTGGCTGGAACGTGTACGCCACCAACCCGACTTCCGGTGCCTATGGGATCCCGCAGGCCCTGCCCGGTTCGAAGATGGCGAGCGCCGGGCCTGACTGGCAGACCGACGCGGCCACCCAGATCCGCTGGGGACTGAGCTACATCCAGTCCCTATACGGATCGCCGTGCGGAGCGTGGGCGCACGAGGAGGCCGACGGCTGGTACTAAGAGCTGAGGGACTCTCGCGATAGCCGACGGGACCCGGCTGGCAGCCCCCGCAATGCCAGCCGGGTCCCGTTTGCTCAGCGCGGCACCGAGGCCGCCGGGCTACGTCAGCGGCTGGAACGTCAGCATCACCCGGCGGAAGACCGTCAGCGCCCAGCTGAAGGCGGGCGACGGGGCAGACACGGCCAGCTCGTAGCTTTGCGTCCCGGCCGACGTGGGCGCGCTGACCAGCCACTGCAGGACGCCGACGCGCGCTGTGCCGCCCCGCAGCCAGCTGAACCTCCACGCCGCGTCCGGCTGGCCCAGGAACGTTCCGGACCTGATCGCGACGAGCCGGTACCCCGGGTACAGGTCCTGCCGGAGCGACTGCGCCTGCAGGAACGCGGCCTCCCGCAGCGGGCCTGGGTAGCTGAACGGCGCCAGGCTGACCTCGATGAAGGCACGCCCAGAGGGCGGCCGCACATAGCTGACCAGGCCTTGCGTGGTCAACTGCCAGGTCGCCGGGGCGGCGACCTTGAACCCGGCGGCGGTCCCGCTGCTGGCCGGCGTGACCTGGAACCACTGGTAACGGGCGGAGCCGCTGCCGACGTTCGCCGGGCTGCTCCCCGCGCCACCTGAGCCGCCGCTGGCCGACGTCGTCCCCCCTGATCCCTGCGCGGCAGCGGTCAGGCCGGGGTCCCTGGCTGTGCCGTGGGGGCGCGGGTACACCGCGTAGCCGATCAACGCGGCCGCGGCCATCGAGATTGCCAGGGCCGCGGCCACGAGGACCCGCCCGGGCCCTCGTGGCCGCGGCTGAGCGTGCCCGGCGGCCGGGGGGCTGGCCGCCGGGGGACGGGAGGCCGGGGAGCCGGGCAGACCCGCGGCCGCCGGCTGGTCCAGGAACTCGGGCAGGTCGGCGGACACCGGCAGGTCGGCAGGGGGCGGCATCGGCGGAAACTCCCGGACATCGGCGAACGCCGGGTAGCTGCCGGGCACGGCGAACCCACCGGGGAAGGCAGGTTCGGGGCCGGCCTGTGCCGCCGCGTCGCTCAGCATCCTCGCGGCGCTGGCCACGTCCGGGCGCTGCGCAGGGCCGGCCCGCAGCAGCGCGTCGATGACGGGGCCGAGGGGCCCGGCCGACGGGGCCCGCGGCGGGAGTTCATGGGCCACCGCCGCGAAGACCGCCACCGAGCCGCCCGGCCGGCTGAACGGTCCGCGGCCCTCGACCGCCGTGTAGAGGGTGGCACCGAGCGACCACAGATCGGACGCCGGCGTCGCAGGCTCGCCGCGCACGCGCTCGGGTGCGGTATAGCCCGGCGTCCCGTACACCATCCCGACCTGGGTGAGCGCGGGATCGCCCGGGAACGTGGCGATGCCGAAGTCGGTCAGCTTCACGGTGCTGTCCGCAGCGACCAGCACGTTGCCCGGCTTGACGTCCCGGTGCAGCACGCCTGCGGCGTGCGCGCACTCCAGCGCGCCCAGGAGCTGCTCGCCGAGCCGCGCGGCCTGCGGTGGCCGGAGCGGGCCGTCCTCGGCGATCACCCGGTCGAGCGACCTCGCGTGCACGAGTTCCATGACGATCCAGGGACTGCCGTCCTCCTCGACCACGTCGAACACCGTGACCACGCCGGGATGGTTCAGCCGCGCCGCCGCCTTGGCCTCGCGGAGCGTCCGCTGGTAGATGCCGTCGTTGTCGGCGGCGGCCCTGACCTCCTTGACCGCAACATCCCGGTCGAGCAGCTCATCCCGGCCCCGCCAGACGATGCCCATGGCCCCGCGGCCGATCGGCTCCTGCAGCCGGTAGCGCCCAGAGATCAGGCGCCCAGCGGTGGCGGCCGTCGCGTTGTGCATGGCCTCGGACGCTATCGCTGTTACCAGCGATAATCCTGTGAGCCACTTGTGAGTTCCCCTGCGGAGGGCTCCGCCCCCCGCATTCCCCCCAAAACCAGCATTCGATCCTGTTAACCCCAAAGACCTTGCCCGGCCGGACGGCGCGAGTTACGTCCCGCCGTCCGGGCGGGTCATGGCCAGGACGTCGAGCGCGGCGTCGAGCTGCGCCTCGGTGAGGTCTCCCCGCTCGATGTGCCCGCGCGAGATCACCACTTCCCTGATGGTCTTGCCGGCTGCCAGCGCCTCGTGCGCGACCGCCGCAGCCTCCTCGTAGCCGAGAAACCGGTTCAGCGCGGTGACGATGGACGGCGAGGATTCGGCGAACCGGCGCATCCGGGCGACATCAGCAGTAATGCCGTCCACGCAGCGCTCGGCGAGCAGCCGGGACACCGACGACAGCAGCCTGACCGAGTCGAGCAGGTTCTGGCCGATGACCGGCATCATCACGTTCAGCTCGAAGTTGCCCGCCGCGCCGCTGAACGCGACCGCCGCGTCGTTGCCGATCACCTGGGCACAGACCTGGCAGACGGCCTCGCAGATCACCGGGTTGACCTTGCCCGGCATGATCGACGAGCCGGGCTGCAGATCCGGGACGCGGATCTCGGCCAGCCCGGTCAGCGGCCCCGAGTTCATCAGCCGCAGATCGTTGCAGATCTTGTACTCCGATACCGCGATCGACCGGAGCACGCCGCTCGCCGCGACGAGTGCGTCCCGGCCCCCGGCCGCCTCGAAGTGATCACGGGCCTCGGTCAGCGGAAGCCCCATGTCCTCGGCCAGGCGGGCGATCACCGCGGCGGCGAACCCGCGCGGCGCGTTCAGGCCGGTGCCCACCGCGGTGCCGCCGAGGGGCAGCTCACCGATGTCGGGCAGGGTCTCCGCGATCCGCTCGGCGCCACGGCGCACTGCCGACGCGTACCCGCCGAACTCCTGGCCGAGCGTGACCGGCGTGGCGTCCATCAGGTGGGTCCGGCCGCTCTTGACCACGTCGGCGAACTCGGTCGCCTTGGCGTCCAGCGCGGCGGCCAGCCGGTCGAGCGCGAGCTGCAGCGACCGCTTGATCAGCAGCGCCGCGGCGATGTGGATCGCCGACGGGAACACGTCGTTGGACGACTGCGACGCGTTGACGTCATCGTTCGGGTGCACGCGCCTGCCCAGCCGCCCTGTGGCGAGCGTCGCGATGACCTCGTTGGCGTTCATGTTCGACGAGGTTCCCGAGCCGGTCTGGAACACGTCGATCGGGAACTGGTCGTCGTGGTCGCCGCGCGCCACCGCGGCTGCCGCGTCACCGATCGCCTCGGCCATGTCCGGCTCGATCACGCCGAGCCTGCCGTTCACCGTCGCCGCCGCGCCCTTGATCGACGCCAGCGCCCCGATCAGCTCCCGCGGCAGCCGTTCACCGGATACCGGGAAGTTCTCGACCGCCCGCTGCGTGTTCGCGCCCCACAGCGCGTCCTCGGGCACGAGCACCTCGCCCATGGAGTCGTGCTCGACGCGGAACCCCGGCCTGGCGTCGGTCATCGCGGCCCGCCGATCGTCAGCAGCGGCTGGCTGGGCGCGGTCACGTCACCGAAGAAGTCGTTGCCCTTGTCGTCGACGATGATGAACGCGGGGAAGTCGCGGACCTCGATCTTCCAGACCGCCTCCATGCCGAGCTCTGGGTACTCCAGCACCTCGACCTTGGTGATGCACTCGCGCGCCAGCTTGGCGGCGGCGCCGCCGATCGACCCCAGGTAGAACCCGCCGTGCTTGCGGCACGCCTCGGTGACCGCCGCCGACCGGTTGCCCTTGGCGAGCATCACCAGCGACCCGCCCGCGGCCTGGAACTCGTCCACGTAGGAGTCCATCCGCCCGGCGGTGGTCGGCCCGAACGAGCCCGACGCGTAGCCCTCCGGCGTCTTGGCCGGCCCAGCGTAGTACACCGCGTGGTCCCGGAGGTAGGCGGGCATCGGCTCGCCCCTGGCCAGGCGCTCCGAGATCTTGGCGTGGGCGATGTCACGCGCGACGACCATCGGCCCGGTCAGCGCCAGGCGGGTCTTGATCGGGTACCTGGACAGCTCGGCGCGGATCTCGTCCATCGGCCGGGACAGGTCGATCCGCACGACGTCGGTGTCGAGCTCTTCCTCTCTGGTGTCCGGCAGGTACTGCGCCGGGTCGGTCTCGAGCCGCTCGAGGAACACCCCGTCGCGGGTGATCTTGCCGAGCGCCTGCCGGTCCGCCGAGCAGGAGACCGCGATCGCCACCGGCAAGGACGCGCCGTGCCGGGGCAGCCGGATCACCCGGACGTCGTGGCAGAAGTACTTGCCGCCGAACTGGGCGCCGATCCCGGCCCGGCGCGTGATCTCCAGCACTCGCTCCTCGAGTTCGGTGTCGCGGAACCCGTGGGCGGCGGCCGAGCCGGCCGTCGGCAGCGTGTCCAGATATCTCGCCGACGCGTACTTGGCGGTCTTCAAGGCGAACTCAGCGCTCGTCCCGCCGACCACGATCGCGAGGTGATACGGGGGGCACGCGGCGGTGCCGAGCGAGCGGATCTTCTCCTCGAGGAACCTGGCCATGGTGGCCGGGCTCAGCACCGCCTTGGTTTCCTGATACAGGTATGACTTGTTCGCCGAGCCGCCGCCCTTGGCCATGAACAGGAACTTGTACGCGTCCCCGTCGGCGGCGTACAGCTCGATCTGGGCGGGCAGGTTGCTGCCGGTGTTCTTCTCCTCCCACATGGTCAGCGGCGCGAGCTGGGAGTAGCGCAGGTTCAGCTTGGTGTAGGCGTCGTAGACGCCCCGGGCGATGTGCTCCTCGTCATGCCCGTCGGTGAGTACCTGCTGGCCGCGTTTGCCCATCACGATCGCGGTCCCGGTGTCCTGGCACATCGGCAGGACACCGCCCGCCGCGATGCACGCGTTCTGCAGCAGGTCCCGCGCCACGAACCGGTCGTTCCCGCTCGCCTCGGGGTCGTCCAGGATCGAGCGGAGCTGCCGCAGGTGCCCGGGCCGCAGCAGGTGCGCGATGTCCCGCATGGCGGTCTCGGTGAGCAGGGTGAGCACAGCGGGCTCAACCTCGAGAAAGTCCCTGCCGAACGCGGAGCGGACGGCGATCCCCTCGCTGGTGAGCTGGCGGTATTCGGTGGCGTCCTCGCCGAGGGGCAGCAGGTCGGCATAGCGAAATTCGGGCATGCGTCTCATCGTAGATCGGCCCTCGCGGTGGCCGGGGCGGCGGTCGGCGGGCGTGACCTCTCACCGGTCACCGGCAAAACCCGGACGGCCGCAACGCCTGGAGCCCCCGGCACGTCATATGGCATGCGAGAACGGCCGGCATGCGGCCAGCCGTTCTGGGTAGCAGGAGGTCCGGCCCTGGCCCAGCCAGGTGGGGAAAGCGAGGTTACCGGCATGACGAGCGTTCCCGACATCAGCGCGAGCGGCGTCGATCTGAGCGAGGCGGCGCGGCAGCTCGAGCTCGCAGTTCACGACGCGCAGGTGGGATACGACTGCGTGGCCCTGGGAAACCTCGACCGCGCGCACGAGCACGCAATCACCGCGCGCATCGCGGCCGACGCCGCCGAGACCATCCTGCGCACCGCTCTCGGCGCGGGCGGCGAATGGCGTCCGGCCGGGGAGTTACCTGGCCAGGCGGGGGAGCAGGAGGGAGGAGGCGGTGACGCCGAGGATCGTGACGCCGACCAGCACCACGGCGTCCAGCCCCAGGTGGGCGTGGGTGCCGATGAGCAGCCCGCGGAGCGCGTCCACCTCGTAGGACAGCGGGTTGACCTTGCTGATCGCCTGTAGCCAGCCGGGCATCAGCTTCTCCGGGTAGAGCGCGTTCGAGCTGAAGAACAGCGGCATGGTGATCGCCTGCCCGATGCCCATCAGCCGGTCTCGCGACAGGGCCAGGCCGGCGATGCTCATCGACAGGCAGGAGAAGAACGCCGAGCCGAGCACCACGATGGCCGCCGCCGCGAGCAGCTTCAGCGGGTTGTGGGTGAGCCCGACGCCGAGAATCGCCGACAGCACCACGATCACGATGGCCTGGACGATCGAGCGTACGCCGGCTGCAAAGGCCTTGCCGCTGATCAGCGCGGCGCGCGGCGTGGGCGTGACCATCAGCTTGGTCAGCACGCCCGCGTCGCGTTCCCAGATGATCTGGATTCCGTAGAAGATCGCGATGAACAGGGCGGACTGCGCCAGGATGCCCGGTGCCAGGTAGGCCAGGTAGGAGACGCCGTTCGGCGTCGGGATCGCGTGGATCCTGGTGAACGTCTCGCCGAAGATCAGCAGCCAGAGCGCGGGCTGGATCGCGCGGGTATAGAGCTCCGTCCGGTCGTGCCGGATCTTGCGGATCTCGACCCAGCACAGCGTGACGATGCGGCTGAGCAGCCTTCGCACCAGGGCGAGCGGGGACTCGCCGGGCAGGCCGTCCAGGCCGGGCTCAGCCGAGACGGCGGGCGGTGCGCCGGGCGCGGCGGACGTCACGGATGCCTCCCTTCTCCGGGTTGTCGTCGAGCGTGCCGCCGGTGTAGTGGCGGAACACGTCGTCCAGCGTGGCGCCGGCCCCGAGTGTGGCCTCGAGCATGCCCGGTGTGCCCGTGGCGCGGATCGAGCCCGCGTGCATGAGCGACACGCGGTCGCAGTAGGTGTCGGCCTCGTCCATGTAGTGCGTGGTCATGAGCACGGTGATCGGAGAGGCCTCGCGCAGCCGGTCGATGAAGTCCCACACATCGGAGCGGGCGATCGGGTCCAGGCCGACCGTCGGTTCGTCCAGTACCAGCAGGCTGGGCGCGCTGACCAGGGCCTGGGCCAGCTCCAGTCGGCGGATCATACCGCCCGAATAGGTCTTGACGAGGCGCCCGGCGGCGTCGGTAAGGCCCATCGCGGCCAGCGCTCCTTCGACACGCTCGGCTCGCAGCCTGCGCGGGACGTCGAAGAGCCGGCCGAACAGTTCCACGTTCTCCCGGCCGGTCAGCGTGGCGTCCGCGGACAGGAGCTGCGGAACATAGCCGATCATCCGCCGGACCCGCATCGGGTACGCCGCGGCGTCGGTGCCGAACACGGTCACGCTGCCAGCCATCGGCTTCAGCAGGGTGGTCAGCATCCGGATCGTGGTCGTCTTGCCCGCTCCGTTGGGCCCCAGCAGCCCGAACGTCTCACCCTGGGCGATCCGGAGGTCAACGTGGTCGACGGCGACGTGATCACCGAAGCGGTAGGTGAGGCCGGCGCAGCGGACCGCGTCACCGCCGCTCCCACCGTCGATCAGGTCGTCCGTCGTCATGTCCGGCGCCGGCACGGCGGCGGCATTGGGGGGCACGCTCATCAGCGCTCCATTTCGTCCGAGAGGCGGAGCAGCGCGGGCACGGCGGCGAGCAGCGCCCGCTGGTCCTGCGGGGTCAGCCGCGCGAGCGCCTCGCCTGCCAGCTCGGCGCGCAGATCGCGGAACTCGGCGAGCCGCTGCTGGGCCTTGTCGGTGACGGTGAGCAGCGCGGCCCGGCCGTCGCGCGCGCTCTTCTCGCGGTTCATCAGGCCCGCCTCGGTGAGCCGGCCAACCAGCGTGCTGATCGTGTTGGGCGCCACCCGGAGTTCCACAGCAGCTTCGGCAACGGTAAGCCCGGGACGCGCCGCGGCGAGCCGCAGCAGCTCCGACTGCGCCGGCGACAGCGGCTGTTGCGCCCATACCTGACGGGCGGCACGGCGGGCGGTCCTGCGGATCGCGCTGATCGCGGTGAACAATTCGGCGGCTGCGGCCTGGGCGGGCGGCTGAGACGCATGGTCCGCACCGAGCCGATCTGGCCGAGCCAGGACCGGGGCGGGCTGTCCGCCGAGGTCGCGACCAGCAATATCGTTCACAGAGCTAACTATATATCGACGCGCAGTCCTTGGCGAGCGGCATGGCCACGGGCCTGGTCAGCTACGGGTTTTGCCGGCCCGGATCATCTCCAGCGCCTCCCCACACGCCGCTGCAGGGTCTGCTCCTGCTTGGCCCCGGGCAGGATTGCCTCTACGGGCCGGACTGCCTCTACGGGCCGGACTCGCCGGTCACGCAGCGTTCCGGCATCAGGCGCCCGCGCTCTCGTAGCTGAGCAGGTCGCCAGGCTGGCAGTCGAGCGCCTCGCAGAGCCGCGTCAGGGTGCTGAACCGGATGGCCCGGGCGCGGCCGTTCTTCAGGATGGACAAGTTCACCACGCTGTCGCCACACCCATGTTCTCTTCGAGGTGGGCGACGCTGCCCGTGCCGGGGATCAGCAGTATGTGCGGGTCGTGGTGGAGCAGCCGGGCCTGGCTCCGTAGCCCAGCCGGGCCACGGGCCGCCCGGCAAGCACGCCCGAGCCGCCGGGCGGATCCTCGCTGCCGGCGTTCACGACTCCATCATGAGGCCGGATGCCCCTTGGCCGCTGCCTGGGGAGCCTCCGGCTCGGCGGCGGCCGCCGGGGCCGTCTGCTCGTCGTGCACGTACCGGCCGCCGCGCAGCGCCGAGGCGCCCGCGGCGATCACCAGGATGACCATCGCGGTGCTGAACACGATCACCAGGCCGTGATGGAACGGGCCGGAGATCAGCTCCGGGAAGAACTGCCGCCCGGTCAGCACGCTGACCTGGTGGGCGGGCAGGTGCGCGAGCGCACCGGTTGGCTTCAGCAGCTGCTGCACCGGGTTGTAGCCCAGGAACGCGGCGAACAGGCTGGCAACCGGCGGCTCGGACCCGATCTTGGCCGCGAGCGCGTTCGGCACGCCGTGCGTGGCCAGGCCGTGCGTGAGCGTGGCCGGCAGAGTGCTGGCCAGCCCGGCGATCATCAGCGAGAAGAAGATGCCGATCGAGAGCACGAAGCCCGAGTTCTGGAACGTTGCGAGCATGCCCGACGCGGCGCCGCGCTGCCGGGCCGGGACGCTGTTCATGATGGCGGCGGCGTTCGGTGCGGAGAACAGCCCCATGCCCGCCCCGGCCAGGAAGATCAGCAAGGCGAACAGCAGGTACCTGAAATCCGTCGGCAGCAGCAGCAGGCCGCCGAACGCCGCAGCCGACAGCAGCAGGCCGCCGGACGCGAACGCGCGGGCGCCGTGCTTGTCCGACAGCTTGCCCGACAGCGGGCCGGACACCACGAAGCCGCAGGTGAGCGGCAGCAGGTAGATACCCGACCAGAGTGGTGTGTCCTTGAAGTTGTAGCCGTGCAGCACCAGCCAGATCCCCTGCAGCCACAAGATCAGCATGAACTGCAGCCCGCCGCGCGCGATCGCGGCCAGCAGGGTCGCCCCATTCCCGGCCGCGAACGCCCGGATCCGCAGCAGCCGCAGGTCGAACATGGGCGAGGCGACCCGCAGTTCGGTGACGCAGAACGCAACGAGCAGCGCGACCCCGCCGGTCAGGCCCGCCAGCACCAGCGGGTTGGTCCAGCCCATCGAGTGCCCGCCGTACGGGATCAGCCCGTAGGTGATCCCGACCAGGATCCCGATCAGGCCGAGCCCGAACAGGACGTTGCCGAGCCAGTCGATCTTCGCCGGGGTCCGCGTGCCGACCTCGCGCAGGCTCATGTAGGACCAGATCGTGCCGATGATGCCGATCGGCACCGACACGATGAACACCAGGCGCCAGTCGACGGCGGCGAGCAGGCCGCCCAGGATCAGCCCGATGAACTGGCCGGAGATGCCGGCGACCTGGTTGATGCCCATCGCCATGCCCCGCTGGTCGGCGGGGAAGGCGTCGGTCAGGATCGCGGGGGAGTTCGCCATCAGCATCGCGCCACCCACGGCCTGGACGACCCGGAAGCCGATCAGCCACAACGCGCCGCCCGGGCCGGTCAGCGGGTCGAACGGCAGCGCCAGCGCGCCCAGCCCGAAGACCGCGAAGCCGACGGTGTACATCCGGACCCGGCCGTAGATGTCGCCGAGGCGGCCGAGCGTGACCACCAGCACGGCCGACACGACCAGGTAGCCCATCAGCATCCAGAGCAGGTAGCTGACGTTGCCCGGCGTCAGCGGGTCCAGCTTGATCCCGCGGAAGATGGCGGGCAGCGAAATGATCACGATGGAGGCGTTGACGGTGGCCGACAGCATGCCGAGCGTGGTGTTGGACAGGGCTATCCACTTGTAGCGGTCGCTGCGCTGGACCCGCGACGCGCCCACTTGGTTGCCCACCACGCAGTTTCCCTCTCTTCGAGCGGGCCGGCCGCCCCGCCGCGCGCCACGTTCCGGCCGAGGGCTGAGGCGAATATTTGCTTTGACCAAACTAACAGATCGTGCAGGCCGGCAGGTAGGCAGCCGATCTCCCGGCACAGCCAGAACGCGGGGTCCCGGCGACGCAATCCGGGCACCCGGAACACCTGGACCGGCGGGCTCAGTCTTGTATCTTCAGGGGTGTGACCCCGCGACCGACGCCACGCGATCTGCGCGCCTCCGACGCAGACCGCGAGCGGGTGATCGCGCTGCTCAACGAGGCCGCCGGCGACGGCCGGCTGACGCTTGGCGAGCACTCGGAACGCGCCGAGCGCGCCTACGCGGCGCGAACGCTCGGCGAGCTCGCGGAGCTGACCACCGACCTTGCCGTGCCGTCCGCGCAGCCGATCCGGCTGGACGGGCGCAAGCCGATAGCGGGCATCTTCGGGAGGGAGCGGCGCGACGGCCGCTGGGTGGTTCCGGACCGCCTCGGGGTGACCGCGATCTTCGGCGAAGTCGTCCTTGACCTGCGCGAGGCGGTGCTGCAGAGCCGGCGGATCACCGTGATCGCGACCGTGCTCGGCGGCACCGTGCAGCTGATCGTCCCCGACGGCGTGGCCGTGGAGGTGACCGGCTCCAACGCGCTGCGCAGCAAGAGCCAGAACGGGCCGACGCCACGACTGCCGGAGACACCGGTAATCGAGGTCCGTACGATCTCGCTGGCCGGCCGCGTGAAGGTGGTCAGGCCGCGGAAGTCGCGCTGGCGGGGGCCGCTCAGTCGCCGTCGAAGTTGACGGAGCTGTAGGCCCGCAGCTTCCAGAGCTGGTGCTCACTGAGGATGTTGCGCAGCGTGCCCGACCGCGCGCGCATGACCAGCGAGTGCGTGGTCGCGCCGCCGGACCGGTACCGCACGCCGGCCATCAGCTCCCCGTCGGTGATCCCGGTCGCCGCGAAGAAGGCGTCGTCCGACGCGACCAGGTCGTCGGTGGACAGCACCCGGTCCAGATCGTGCCCGGCGTCGATCGCGCGGTCCCGCTCGGCATCATCGCGCGGCGCGAGCTTGCCGAGGATGACCCCGCCCAGGCACTTGATCGCGCACGCAGCGATGATGCCCTCCGGCGTGCCGCCGATCCCGAGCAGCAGGTCGACGCCGGTGCCGTCGCGCGCCGCCATGATCGCGCCCGCCACGTCGCCGTCGGTGATGAGCTTGATCCGCGCTCCGGCCGCGCGCACGTCCTCGATCAGGGCCTGGTGCCGCGGCCGGTCCAGGATGACCACGGTCACGTCGTGCGGCGAGCAGTGCTTGGCCCGCGCGACCGCGGCGATGTTCTCGGCCGGCGAGGCCTCGATGTCCACCTGATCGGCCGCGGCCTGCCCGGTGACCAGCTTGGACATGTAGAAGACCGCGGACGGGTCGTACATGGAACCGCGGGCGCTGACCGCCAGGACGGAGATCGCGTTCGGCATCCCGTTGGCGGTGAGCCGGGTGCCGTCAATCGGATCCACCGCCACGTCGCAGGCGGGCCCGCTGCCGTCACCGACCTGCTCGCCGTTGTACAGCATCGGCGCGCGGTCCTTCTCGCCCTCGCCGATCACGACCACGCCGTCCATCGACACCGTGTTGATGAGCATGCGCATCGCGTGCACGGCCGCGCCGTCGGCCCCGTTCTTGTCGCCACGGCCCACCCAGCGGGCCGCGGCCATCGCGCCGGCCTCGGTCACCCGCACCAGCTCGAGCGCGAGGTTCCGGTCCGGGGCATGACTGGCCGGAGGCTCCGGCGGGCCGGCCGCGGCGGCAGTGATCTGATTCTCGGTCACAACGAGGCCCTTCCCGTGGTCGCCGTGATGAAATCTTATGCATCGGCGTGCCCGCGTAGCCTGGAGGCTGACCGCGGCTCTGGTCGTGAAGGAGCGCTGCGAACCCGCATGACAACGGACCAGGCACAGCCGGCCACGAGAGCATCCGAACGCGGAGCCGCGACCCGGAGTGCCCTGCTAGTGGCGGCGCGCGAGGTCTTCACCACCCAGGGCTACGCGCAGGCGGGCGTGACCGACATCGTGAACAGGGCGGGCGCCAGTGTTGGCAGCCTTTATCACCATTTCTCGGGAAAAGCCGATCTATTCCTTACGTTGTTCGAGGAACTGAACAACGAGCACGCGGAGCGGACCCGAACCGCGGTCCGCCGGGCCCGCGACGCCGGGATCAGCGACCCCAAGCAGCTCTTTCTGGTCGGCGCGCGCGAATACCTCGCCGTGTGCGTGGAGCAGCGCGAGCTGTTCCGGCTGTTCGTGAGCGGAGACAGCCCGCCAGGGTTCGACCTCGTGCGGCGGCAGCGGATCGCCGACTGGGTGCGCATGAACACCGACTTCTTCGTCCGCAGCGAAGAGCCCCTGGACCAGGCCGTCGCGATCGTGATGACCGGCGCGCTGGGGCTTTGCGCCGCCGAACTGTCCCTCAGCGAGGACGCCGAGCACACCAGGAAAATAGCCGACGGCGTGATCGAGGTCCTGTCCCGGCTCGAGTCGCCGCGGGCGTAGCGTAACGGCCCGCGCGCCGGTCAGAATGGCGCCTCGGGGTCGTTGCTCTCGGCCCGCTGGGCCATGGCCTCAGCGAGCCGGGCGCGGGCGCCCTCGAGCCACTCGGTGCACACCGCGGCGAGGCGCTCCCCGCGCTCCCATAGCTGCAGTGACTGCTCCAGTGTCAGCCCGCCGGCCTCCAGCCGCTTGACCAGCTCCGCCAGCTCGTCGCGCGCCTGCTCGTACGGCGGCCGCTGGGCCTGGGGCTGTCCGTCCCCGCTCTCGGCTGCGGTCACGATGTCACCCTAGTGCAGCCGCCGCCGGCGCGGCTGGCGTCACCCGCATCGCCCCTGGGGTGGAGCTCCGGGTGGGTGGATACGTGCGGAAATCAAACCGCGGGCCGATGCCACCGGTCCGGGTTGGGACCAGGCTTTATCGCCGGAGCGTCCCCGGAAGGAGCCGTCCCATGTCCCTCCCGCCCGGTGACGCGCTGCCGCGTCAGCAGAGCCGGCTGGCCAGGCAGCTGGGCCGCAAGAGCGTGAGCTGGTCGGTGGTGCTCATCTGGCTGCTGATCATCGTGCGCCTCAACGGGTTCGCCGGCCACTTGTCGCGGGTGACCGATGACAGCGCCTCGGCGTACCTGCCGTCGTCGGCGGCGTCGACGCGCGTCGTCGAGCTGCAGGAACGGGCCCAGCGTGGCGCGAACCAGCCGCAGACCGACCAGGCGGTCGTGGTGTTCGCGCGCGACGCCGGCCTGACGGCCGCGGACATGGCAGCGGCCGCCTCGGCGCGTGCCGCCACCGCGCGCCTGGTCAGCCGGGTCTCTGGGCTGGGCGCGCCCGGCCGGCTGCAACGCTCGGCCGACGGGAAGGCCGTGCTGTTCACGGCGGACGTCACGGCCCCGGTAGACAGCCTGACCGGCGCTGACTCGGACGCGGTGAGCGCGATCCGCGGCGTGGTCCAGGCGTCGGCGCGGAAGGCGGGCGATGGCCTGCAGGCGGCCGTGACCGGGTCGGCCGGCGTGACCGCCGACAGCGGGGTGAAGGGCGGGGAGCAGACCAGGCTGCTGCTCACCGCGCTGGTGATCATCGCGGTCATTCTGCTGATCGTCTACCGCAGCCCGCTGCTGTGGATCCTGCCGGTGCTCAGCGCGCTCGGGGCCATCGTGGTGGCCAAGGCCGCCGCGCACGGTCTGGCCAACGCGGGGCTCACGGTCAGCTCGCTGTCCAGCTCGATCCTGGTCGTGCTCGTGTTCGGGGCGGCCACCGACTACGCGCTGCTGCTGATCCACCGCTACCGGGAAGAGCTGCGGCACTACGCGGTGCCAGCCGACGCGATGGCGGTCGCGCTGCGCCGGACCCTGCCGACGCTGCTCGCCTCGGCGGCGACGGTCACCTGCGCCATGATCTGCCTGCTGGCGGCCGAGTCGGCGTCGCTGCACGGTCTCGGCCCGGTCGGCGCCGTCTCGATCGTCTCGGCGCTGATCGCGCAGACCACGTTCCTGCCTGCGCTGCTGCTCGTCGCCGGGCGCGGCGCGTTCTGGCCGCGGATCCCGCGCGCGGGCGTGGCCGGGCAGGGCGGGCCGGCCGGGGTGCCCGGGCAGGCCCGAAGCGACGAATCACGCCTGTGGTCGGG
>JASHQP010000723.1 GCA_030039095.1 Streptosporangiaceae bacterium | reverse complement strand
ACAACTGCGATGCGCAGAGCCACGGCAAGTACACGATCTCCTACCAGGTGCTGCCCGAAGCCTCCGACGGCCAGCGGCAGCAGATGGTCCGCAGGCTGGCCGCGCACGACCAGACCATGGACATCCTGGGCCTGGACGTCACCTGGGAGGCCGAGTTTGCCCAGGCCGGCTTCATCGAGCCGTGGACCGGAGCGTACAAGGCAGAGGCCGAGAAAGGCACGCTCGGGCCGGCCCTGGACACCGCGCTCTGGAAGGGCAAGCTCTACGCGGTGCCCGACAACAGCAACACCCAGCTGCTGTGGTACCGCTCCGACCTGGTGAAGACCCCGCCCACGACGTGGGCCCAGATGATCGCCGACGCGGAGCAGCTTGCCAAGGAGGGAAAGCCGCACTACATCGAGATCCAGGGAGCCCAGTACGAGGGGCTGACCGTGTGGTTCAACACGATGGTGGCCAGCGCGGGCGGCTCGATCCTGAACGCCGACGCGACCAAGCCCACGCTGGGCACGCCCGCGATCAAGGCGCTGACGATCATGCACCAGCTGGCCACGTCGGACGCCGCCGACCCGTCGCTGGACGTGCAGATGGAGAACCAGAACCGGCTGGCGATGGAGGCCGGCACCGCGGCGTTCGAGCTGAACTACCCGTTCGTGTATCCGGCGATGAAGGAAGACAACCCGAAGCTGTTCAAGGACTTCAAGTGGGCGCTGTACCCGGAGGTCACGCCCGGCGTTCCGGCCAAGGTGACGATTGGCGGCACCGACCTCGCGGTGAGCGCGTACTCGCAGCACAAGGCGCTCGCCTTCCAGGCCGCGCTGTGCCTGCGGGACGAGCAGAACCAGATCATCAACGCCGACGTTGGCGGCGTTCCGCCGACGCTGACCAGCCTGTACAGCAATCCGAAGCTGTTCGCCGACTACCCGTTCCATGCCGACATCCTGTCCGCGCTGGAGCACGCCAGCGTGCGGCCGAAGACGCCGGTCTACCAGGTGGTGTCGATCGACATCTCGCACCTGCTCGAGCCGGCCGCCGGCATCAGCCCGAAGAGCACCGAGCAGTCGATGGTGAGCCAGATCAACGACGCCCTGCAGTCGAAGGGCCTGGTCCCGTGAGCCGCCCGGCGGCGGGCGCCGCGGGTACGGCAGGCAGCGGCACGGCCGCAACGAAAGGAGGGGCCCGATGAGTACGTCCGCGCAGGTCGCGGCCGGCACCGAGGCCACGAGCGAGACCACGCGCCGGCGCAGGAGGGCGCCGCTGTCCGAGGGCGCACGCGCCGAGCGCAGGCTCGGCTTCCTGCTGTGCGCGCCGGCGGTCATCGTGATGCTGGCCGTGGCCGGGTACCCGCTGATATACGCGATCTTCCTGTCCTTCGAGCGCTACAACCTCGAGCTACCGCAGGACATCAAGTTCGTCGGGCTCAGCAACTACGGCGCGGTGCTCAGCTCGCCGTACTGGTGGCAGGCGCTGAAGGTGACCGTGATCATCACGATCTTCTCGGTCTCCATCTCGCTGGTGCTCGGCATGCTGCTGGCCATGGTCATGCACCGGACGATCTTCGGCCGGGGCACGGTCCGCACCGCCGCGCTGGTCCCGTACGGGATCGTGACCGTCGCCGCCGCCTACGGGTGGCAGTACGCGTGGACGCCGAGCCAGGGCTACCTGTCCGCGGCGTTCAACAACAGCGCCCCGCTCACCAACGAGGTGCAGGCGATCATCGTGATCATCATCGCGGAGATCTGGAAGACCACCCCGTTCATGGGCCTGCTGCTGCTGGCCGGGCTCTCGCTGGTGCCCGACGACCTGCAGAAGGCCGCGAAGGTGGACGGCGCCACGGGCTGGCAGCGATTCACGAAGATCACGCTGCCGCTCATGAAGCCGGCCATCCTGGTCGCGCTGCTGTTCCGGACGCTGGACTCGTTCCGGATCTTCGACAACATCTTCATCCTGACCGGCGGGGCCAACAACACGGGCTCGGTCTCGGTCCTCGGCTACGACAACCTGTTCAACGCGCTGAACCTCGGAATCGGGTCGACGATCTCGATCCTGATCTTCATCTGCGTGGCGATCATCGCGGTGATCTTCATCAGGGGCTTCGGCACAGCGGCCCCCGGTTCGAGTCTGGGAAGCAGGTGACCTGGCGATGGCTGCCATAACCAGCACGCCCCGGCAGAAGGCCGGCTGGGGTGTCACGAACTTCGTCGTGATCGCGCTCGCACTGATCCCGGTGCTCTGGATGGCCTCGCTGTCGTTCAAGACACCGGCCGCTGTGCTCGATCCCTCGTTCATCCCGGCGCAGTGGACCTGGGGGAACTACGACCAGATCCTGAGCACGTCGCAGTTGATCAGGCCGCTGATCAACTCGATCGGGATCGGCCTCATCGCCACGCTGGTCGCTGTCGTGTTCGCGTCCATGGCCGCGTACGCGATCGCGCGGCTGCGGTTCCCCGGCAAGAGCGTGCTGATCGGGATGGCCCTGCTGATCGCGATGTTCCCGCAGATCGCGCTCGTCACCCCGATGTTCAACATCGAGCGCGCGCTCGGATTGTTCAACACCTGGCCCGGGCTGATCATCCCGTACGTGGCGTTCGGCCTGCCGCTGGGGATCTACACGCTGTCGGCGTTCTTCCGCGAGATCCCGTGGGAACTGGAGAAGGCGGCGAAGGTCGACGGCGCCACGCCGTTCCAGGCGTTCATCCGGGTGATCGCGCCGCTCGCCGCGCCGGGCATGGTCACCACGGCCATCCTGGTGTTCCTCGCCTGCTGGAATGACTTCCTGTTCGCGATCTCGTTCACGTCGACGATCAGTTCCCGCACGGCTCCCGCCGCCATGGAGTACTTCAGCGGCAGCTCGCAGTTCACGGTGCCGACCGGCCCGATCGCGGCCGCGGCCTGCGTCATCACCATTCCGATCATCGTCTTCGTGCTGTTCTTCCAGCGCAGGATCGTGGCCGGCCTGACATCCGGCGCGGTCAAGGGTTAGGAGAGAGAAGTGGCAGAGATCATCCTGGACCACGTCACCAAGCGCTACCCGGACGGTGCGCTGGCCGTCGAGGACTTCACGATGGACATCGCCGACGGCGAGTTCGT
>JASHQP010000722.1 GCA_030039095.1 Streptosporangiaceae bacterium | reverse complement strand
GGCTCCCGGGGCAAGGCATGTCTTTGGTGGACAAACCTCACTTACCGGAGCCCCGCTGCCTTCGCACCAACCGACACGCCTTGACAGGCGGGCAAATCGCTTAACTTACTGGCCTTGCCGCTAGCCCCGCACCGAAGTGACCGCAGAGGCACCTATGCCGCGGGTGGCACAGGATTGAAACTCTTGCGCCGCGGTGGCGGCCGAAAGGCCGCTGGCCTCGATCTGTCCGGTTATCTCCCCGACGCAAGTGGCGTACGGCTCGTAGTTGTACGAAGGAGTGAATGCCGCGTCCGTCAGCCAGCTCGACTCGGCCTGGTTGAAATAGGGGACGGACTTCAGATATGTCGGGTTGGAGAGCAGATCGGTCTGTGGTGGCACCTCGCCCGTCCACAGCACGTGCAGGAGGTTGAATTGCGGACTCTCAGCGAGCTTCATCAAGTCGGCGGCCAGCAGTCGGTGGCGTGACGCGCACGTCATGACGAACGTCGAGCCCTGTGCCTGGTTGGCGTATCCCGGTCCGTTCTCGGTTGGCAACTGGGCCACGTGATAGGCGGTCGCACCCTGGGCCCACGGAGTTGGCCCGCCCGGTATCCACCAGCTCCCGTCCCAGTTTCCCACCAGCGCGATCGCCACCTTCTGCTTTGGCATCAAGGTGCCGTCGACGGTGCTGTCGGCCGAGGGGTTGGCCAGATACGACTCGGAAGGGCCGAGGCCGCCGGAGAAGACGGCGTGGTAAAAGTCGAACACTGAAGTCAGGCCCTTACTGCTCACCACCCACTTGACCCCTTTGGTCACTGGGCTCCCGGTGCCCTGCAGTAGGGGAAGGAAGTTCTCGCGAGTCGTCTGGTCATACAGCTGGTTCCCGGCATAGACCCACAGCGGGATCGTGCCCGGATCCTTCGCCTTGAGCGTGCGGGCCGCTGCAAGTATCGCCTGCCAGCTCTTCGGTTGCCAGGGGACCGGAATCCCAGCCTGACGGAACTGGCTCACGTTGTAATAGAGGCCGTAGTCGTTGACGCCCGAGATCATCTGGTAGATGTTCGGCCCCGGCACGCCTCCAAGCCGGATGGCCTGGGGGAAGTACTTCCAGTATTGCCAGCTGTCCAGGTATCTGTTGAGCGGCGCGAGCTGTCCCGCTTCGACCTGGCCGCCCACCTGTTCGCTCCATTCGTGGATTACGTCGGGGGTTGTGGAGGGCGATCGCAGCATCAGCTCGACCTTCTGCACGAAGTCGTCATACGAGCCACCTATGGGCTCCAGCTGGACAGTTACACCAGGGTGTTCCTGCTGGAAGGTGGCCTTCAGCTTGTTGAACCACTCGACGGCCTGGTTGTTGGCATTGAACTCCTGCGTGGAGCTGTAGGCGATCGAAACCGTGGCCGGCCCGTGAGCCGAGCCCTGGGCGCCCTTCGTCCCGCAAGATGTTGAGCCGGCAGCCGTGGCACCGCCGCCCGAGCTGCAGGCCGCCAGCCCGGTCAGGACCAAGCCGGCGGTGACCACAGTGGCCAGCGCGCGACGACGGCCAGGGATTGCCCCGTTCAGTAGCAGGTGACCGGTCCAGCCAGTCCGCGGTCTCGTCTTCATCGCTTGCTCTCCTCCCGCCTACGGCCAGAGGCCGCAGGGGCTAGCAGCCTTGCGCAATCACTGCTGGCGGTTGCCTGCCTCTTTTGTTGTCAAGACGACCGTCAAGCACGGTTCCGTTTGCACCTGAGCGCTCACCAGCGGACGGGTGCACTTCCTGCCTGCGGGCGGAAGCTACGAGCTGAAGCTATCGTGTCGATGAACAAATGTAAATACATTCTCTATTAAGAACATATATCGAGGCGGGCCCGCTGCGTTCACCCGCGGCCAGGGAGGCCAGCCCGGAATGCCCGCTGGCAGCGGCCTACTGCGCGCGGGCACATGCCGCGCGCTCCACCCCGAAGTGCGCCAGCACGTTCCGCACCAGGGTCCCGATGCCGGGGTCGACGGCGAGGGCGCCGCTGACCGCGATGCTGCCGGCGTTGACGACCTCGCCCCCACCGGGACGACGCCAGTAGACGATGTCGCCACCGTGGTCGGGCACCGGCCCGGCGGGCTCGATGAGGTCCTGGCCGGTCGCACTCGCGAGCACCTCCATGCCCTCAGGGAGGGTGCCGGTGCCCACCACCGGCGGGGTTGCGTCCATCTCGTATCCGCTCGCCTTAGGCCCGTTCAGGCACAGTTCGCCGATCGTTCCGAACCGCGAGACCGGGACACGCTCGGGCTGGGTCAGCAGGAAGTGATCAGGGGCGATGACCCGGAAGGCGGAAAACGAGGCTGGCGCGCCATCGTCGATCATGCCCTGCATATCAAGCCCGAGGACGTGCCTGCTGGGCGCGCCGATGAGCGCCCAGGCGCCGCCCGGCATGCCGTCGTCACTGTGCCAGCGCTCGCCCCATTCGGTCGGCGGGAGCCATTCCCCTCCGGCTTGGCTCGTCTTGCGGGACTCGAGAGTGCGCCCGTCGCCCCCGGAACTCACCCGCCAGTACAGCGTGTTGCCGGACAGGCATAGCACCCGCCCGCCGCCTTGCAAGTAGGACTCGACCCCTTCTCGCATGGCGGACGTCCAGTACTCGCTGTGCCCGCAAATCATGAGGACCGCGAATCGCCCCAGCAGCCCCGGCTCCTGGTCGAGCTCACCGTCGGTGATGCACTCGAACGGGTACCCCTCCGCCGTCAGCCACGCCTGGGCGAAGAGTTCCGGACGGACCAGGTGTGAGTGCCGCGTGCGGGCGGCGCGGGCCGACTCGAAGCCGTACGGGTCGGCCCGTGGGATCGGCATCGCGAGCCCCAGCCGGAAATAGGGCCGGCCGTTCAGGTGACGCGTGTAGAAGGACGAGGTCAGCCCGGGGACGCGGACCTCGTCCCGTGGTATCCGGCCGTAGGCGTGCCAGGTGTTGGTGGCGCACAGCAGGGCGATGCTGCCCGGGTGCCGCGGCACGGTCCTGACGACAACGAACGGCACGGTCAGTGTGCTCGTCTCCGGCTGTCCGGTCAGCCGCACGGTGGCCGCGTAGATGCCCGAAGGGGCGTCGCTGCGGATCGTGACCGTGGCCGCAGCCTGCCAGCCGCAATCGATCAGGTCGTCACTGGAGAGGCGCAGACCATGGCCGCGGGACCGGTCACGCTCCGGCAGGTAGCCTTTGCCGCCCAGCGACGCGTCGAAGGCGGGCCCGCCGACCTGCCACGAGCCGCCATTCACGAGGGTCCCGTGGCGTTGGTGGCCAGAGCTGTCGGCCACGAACGTTCCCCGTTCCTCGGCGAGCAGCCAGAGGCCTTCGATGTGGCGGAACCCTGCCTCGGCGGGGCCGTGCCGAGCGCCGGCGCGGGCAATCTGCCTCAGCTCCGCTTCGCTTGCCGCGACCGAGCAGATGAACGGCTGCGCGATGTCGGCGTCCAGGAAGTTGGCGGCCTCGCCCGCCTCGGCGGTCGCGCCGATGCGGAGCCGTCCTTTCGGCGGGTCGGCCAATTCTGCGGGGACCGGGCGTTCCGGGCTGACCGGCTCGCCATCGAGGTACAGGCGGCCCTTGTCGCCGTCGACGACGAGAGCCAGATGGTGCCATGCGCCGTAGTCCGGCCGGAGGTCGGCGGACCCTACGTGCAGCCATGCCGTCCGGAACGGGCCTCCGTCGCCCACGTATCCGACGGGCTGGCCGGCGTGGTTGACCAGCAGCCCGAACCGGCATCGATCGGGGTAGTCGAATTCGCTCACGAGCCCTGACCACGCCCACTGCAGGGTGTCGATGCACGGGGCTCGCCAGAGCCTCAGCCAGCACCCGAGGGTCAGCGGCCGGGCCGGCACCCGGCTGCCGCCGACCCGGACGTACGAACCGGGCCGGATCAGCTGAGGGGTTGCGCTCGTGAACACGCTCTGGTGCAGGATCTCGGCGTCGCGCCGCTCGGCGGCCTCGCCCGCCCCTCGCTGCAGTATCGCCGTCACGCCGAGGCGCTTCACGGCGAGTTCATAGCTGGCGGGCGCGCTGACCCGTACGCTGACCGCCGACCCTGGCGTGACCGAGGGACCATCCGTGTAAGCCCACACCCCCGGCGGTTCGAAGCCACGGACCGGCTCGACCGCCGGGGCGTCCCGTTCGGGCAGGATGCTCATCCGCTGGTGCTTACGGCCGAGGCACCCAGCTCCCGTGTCATGCACCGGTCCAGTTCCTGAGCGGCCTGCGACGCCGCGAGGTGACTGGACGAGACCAGTCCGGTGGCCTGCCCGATGCACGTGGAGTACGCCGAGTAGTTGTATGACGGTGTGAACGTCGCGTACTTGGTCCAGCTGGCCTCGGCGCTGTTGTAGTAGGGCACGGAGTTCAGATAAGCGGGGTCGTGGAGGACGTCGCTGCGCGGCGGGACTTCCCCGGTCCAGAGGACATGCAAGAGGTTGAAGTGCTGGTCCTCGGCCATTTCCATCAGCTCGGCGGCGAGCTGACGGTGCTTTGAAGCGCAGGTGAGCACGAACGTGGAGCCCTGGGCTTGCGTCGCGTAACCGGGAGCCTGGCCGTTCTCGGTAGGCAGCAGCGCTACCTGATAGGTCTTGGATCCGGCCGGCCAGGGCGAGGGGCCGCCCGGGACCCACCAGCTGCCGACCCACGAGCCCACGAGGGCGATGGCCACCTGCTGGTGTGGCATCAGCGTCCCGCTCAGCTCACCGTCTGCGGTCGGGCTGGCGAGCATCGATTGAGACGGCCCCAGCCCGCTGCTGAAAACGGTGTCGTAAAGGCCGAACACGGAGCTGATGCCCTTGCCGCCGACCACCCACCGCAGTCCGTCGGTGGCCGGGACGCCCGTTCCCTGCAGCAGCGGCAGGAAGTTCTCACGCGTCGTCTGGTCGTAGATCTGGTTGCCGGCGTAGAGGAACAGCGGGACCGTGCCGGGAACCTTCTGCTTGATGGCGCGCGCCGCCGAGAGTATCTGCGCCCAGCTGTGCGGCTGCCACGGGACCGGAAGGCCCGCCTTGCGGAACTGGTTGACGTTGTAGTACAGGCCGAAGTCGACCATGCCCGACACCATCTGCCAGATCTGCGGTCCCGGCACGCCACCCAGCCGCACCGCCGGCGCAAACTGCGACCACTGCGACCACTTATCGAGGTAACCCTGCAGGGGCGCGAGCTGGCGCGCCTCGACCTGTGGGCCGACGTTGATGGTTGCTTCGTGGATCACATCGGGTGCCGTCGCGGGATCGCGCAGCATCAGGGAGATCTTCTCGAAGAAGTTGGCTTCCGACCCGCCGATCGGCACCAGCTTCACCGTGACGCCGGGATGCGCCTTCTGGAACGAGTCCTTCAGCATCGTGAACCAGTTGGCTGCCTCTGCGTCGGTGTTGAACTCCTGGGTGGAGCTATAGGCGATCGAGATCGTCGCGGGGCCGTGCGAGGAGCCTTGCGCCCCCTGGCCGGCGGGGCAGCTCTCGGTCGTGCTCGCCTGCGAAGCGTTGTTCGCCGCCCCGCTGCTGCAGGCCGATAGGCCGGCCGCGGCGAGCGCCGCAACGCTGACGATGGCGGTGGCCAGACGATTCCTGAGGTTTCGCATGGGTTCCCCTCCTGCTGCTCGGCCACCTCGATGGCGCCCGCAGATGGTTTGGCTAAGGCCTCATCCCTTGACGCCGCCGCCGAAGGTGAAGGCACCGGAGATGTGGCGAGAGAGCGCCCAGTACAAGATCAGCACCGGCGCGGTGAACATCAGGGCGAAGGCCGCGAGCGGGCCGTAAAGAATGCGGCCGTTCGCGGTGAGGAACTCGTAGATGGCCACGGAGGCGGGCATCTTGCCCGGCGACTGCAGGAGCACATATGGGATGACGAACTGGCCCCAGGAGTTCATGAACGTGAACAGCGCGGCCACCGCGATGCCGGGTCGGGCCAGGGGCAGCACGTGACGCCAGATCCTCTCGAACACGTGCGCGCCGTCCATCTGCGCGGCTTCCTCGATCTCGGGAGGGATCTGGTCGATGAAGCTCTTCAGGATCCAGATCGCGAAGGGCAGCCCGGTCGCGCTCAGGAAGACCACCGTGGCCGGCGTTGAGTTTATGAGGTGCGCCGTCACGAACATCGAATAGGCGGGGATCATGAGAAGCTCGAGCGGCAGCCCCGTCGTGAACAGCACCACAAGCATGACCGAGCGGCGGAAGCGGACCTGGTATCTGGACAGGGCGTAGGAAGCGGCGAGCCCGAACACCGTGGTGATGACCGTCGAACCGCCGGCCAGTACGAAGCTGTTCCACAGCGGTCCGGCCGTTCTGTTCGCGGACACGGCATAGCGGAAGTTGGCGAGCGAGAAGTCCGGGAAGCTCAACAGGAACGATGCCTTGCTGTTCAGCGACGCGGCGAGCATCCAGACCATCGGCAGCAAGAACAGGATGCCGATGACGAGCAGCAGGACGTTCCGGCCCGTCCGCCCGGCGATCTTCCTGCCGCCGCTACGCCCGGCGGCGGTTTCGGTGACGGCCATGCTCAGACCTCAACCTTCAGCAGCCACACGTACAGGACACTGACGATCGCCGCGATGAGCAGCAGCACGACGGCGGCGGCGTTCCCGTAACCGAGCTGCGAGAAGGAAAAGGTCTGCTGATAGGCATACTGCGGCAGCGTTTGGGTCGCGTCGCCCGGTCCGCCGCCGGTGAGTGCGTAGATCATGGTGAAGTCCGTGAAGGTGCTCAGCGTGGTCAGAATGAGGTTCACCGCGAACGTGCGGCGCAGCATGGGCAGTTCGACCTGGAGCACGCGCTGCCAGGGCCGCGCGCCGTCGACGACCGCCGCTTCGACCACCTCGTCCGGCAGGCTGCGAAAGCCTGCGGAGAAGATCAGCATGGAGAACGCGGCGCCGCCCCAGATCGTCGCGATCGACACCAGAATCAACGGGGCACCGGTGAGCCACTGGACGTGCCCGAGCCCCAGCGGCGCGAGGATCGAATCGAGCGTGCCTCCCTGGGCGGCGAGCGCAAACCAGAGCAGCGCGGCAACGATCTCTGGTGTCACCCAGGCGGCGATCATCGTGCTGCCAACGAAACGGACGAGCCACCGGTTCGCCCCGCGGTGGATCATGAACGCAGTCGCCAGCCCAAGGCCAGTCTGGCCGATGATCGCGGCCAGCACCACATAGACGAAGCTGATGTAACCGCTGTGGGTGAACAGCGGGTCGCTGAATAGCGCCGAGTAGTTGCTGAAGCCGACGAAGCCGTAGACCGCTGCGTGCACGCCCGTCAGGGCCTGGTCGGTCAGGGAGATGACGAACGCTGCGGCGATCGGGCCGAAGAGGAACCCGGCGATGAGGACGGCGGCCGGGAGCGACAGCAAAAGAGGAGTCAGTCGGCGGGCCCGCGGCGATTTCCTGCCCTTGGCGGCCAGCGGGGCTGCAGCTTCAGTGATCACTTGGATCGCTCCGGTCGCTGCGGTCAACCCGGGTCCACGCGTGGCTGGCCGCGGAGGCATCGATCGCCTCGACCACCGCCTGTGCCGCCACCGCGTCGGCGAAGTCGGGGGTGAAATCGCCCGTGCGCCAGTGCGAGAGCCAGTCGATGGCCTGATTGGCGAAGCTGGCTTCGTAGCCGATCCCCTGTCCCTGGGGCCACCAGCGCCAGGAATAGGGGTGGCCGGGAAGCTCGGTGCGGATGCGCCGGACCCCCTGCGTCCGCGAGCCAGGCTCGCGGCTGAACAGCCAGATCTCGTTCAGGTTGCGGTAGTCGAACCAGACCGAGCCTTCGCTGCCCGAGATCTCGATCGTCCAGTCGCACGGACGGCCGATGGCCACCCTGGTCATCTCGAGCACCGCATTTGCCCCCGAGGACAGCCGGCCGAGCGCACCGCAAGAGTCGTCCGTCCGCACCGGAACGCTGCGGCCGCCGTCCGGATCGCGGCGCTGCGTGATGAACGTCGCGCTGGAGGCCACCACCTCGTCGAACGGCGCGACGATCCACTGGATGAGGTCGATGAGGTGCACGCCGAGGTCCCCGGCGACCGACCCGCCGGTGAGCTTGTCAAATCTCCAGTCGAAAGGAGTGTCCGGATCGCTGAACTCATCAGTCAGCCAGATGGCGCGAACGACGCGGGGCTCGCCGATCACGCCTTCGGCCACGATCTGGGCCAGCAGGGCGACCGCCGGAAGCCGGCGGTAATTGAAGCTGACCGCGTGCCGGACCGCCGCGGCGCGAACCGCCTGCAGCGACGCGCGCGCCTGTCCCAGGGTCGCGCCGAGCGGCTTCTCGCAGATGATCGCCTTCCCGGCGGCCGCAGCCGCGGCGATCGCTTCGTGGTGGCTGCCCGGCGGCGTGCACACGTCCACGAGATCGATGTCCGTCCGGGAGACCGCCTCCAGCAGGTCTGTGCTCCACTGCTCGTAGCCGAACCGGTCCGCCGCTGCGGCGGCGCGTTCCCCAGACCGGCCCCAGACGACGGCTAGCTCTGGCTGCACCCCGAGCCCGGGCTCGATAGCCACGGCGTCACGGAAGGCGATCGAGTGCGCCCGGCCCATGAGGCCGTGCCCGACCATGCATATGCGAACCGGCGAGCGTTTCATGGCTGTCAGGCACCCACCGGTCAGCTCGCCGTGTCCGGGCGCGGCGCAGACAGGGCTTCCGGAAGGTGGCTCATGACCCGTCCGAACGCCTCGACATAGGCCTCCATCAGGGGGACGTCCTGGATGAAGAGCGGGTGCTCCTGCGAGCCGATCACCATCGAGGTGTCGTACATCTTCGCGGTCGCTGGGTACGCGTGCGGGTCCCACGGCTTCAGCGGCTCGTTCTCGTCGCGGGGATGCCAGGAGTGCAGGGCCGACCTCCGGAACGCCGGGTAGGCGGGCAGGGCGTCGAGCTGCCAGACGACCGCCTCGACGCCTTCGGCGCGGAGCGCGAACAGGATGCTGTCCCGCAGTGCCGTCGCCGAAACCCCCGCATCGAGCTGTTGCGGGTCGATCCGGATCCGGAACTTGTGATAGACGCTCGTCCGGTCGCCGGGGACGCGCGGCGGAATCACCCCGGGGATCGAGCCAAGGCCCTTGGAAAGTATTTCCGCATTGCGCTGGGCGATGTGGTTGTAGTGGTCCAGGCGCCGCAACTGCGACCGGGCCATGGCGGCCGACAATTCCTGGGTGCGGTAGTTCCAGCCGAGGCCGTAGGACCAGTACGAACGGGATGCCCCGAGCTCAGCGGGCGGGAGGTCTTCCTCGACGTCCTCGCCAAATTCCGAGAGGCGGCGGGCCGTGAGGAAGTACGTGGGGTCCTGGGTCACGAACAGGCCGCCCTCGCCACCGGCCAGGTTCTTCGTGGCGTTCAGGCTGAACGCGGCGCACGATCCTATGGTCCCGACCAGCTTGCCCTGGTACGTGGCCCCGTGCGCCTGGCACGCGTCCTCGATGACCGCCAGACCGTGACGCTCGGCGATGGCCATGACCTCATCCATGTCGGCGGGCAGGCCGTGCATGTGCACGGGCATGATCGCCCGGGTCCGCGGGGTCACGTGGCTCTCGATCTGTGCCGGATCGATGTTGTACGACCACGGGTCGATGTCGCAGAAGACCGGGACCCCACCTTGATGCGCAACCGCGTACGCGGATGCGATGAACGTGAACGCCGGGACGATGACCTCGTCGCCTGCCTGGATGCCGATCGCCGCCAGCCCTGCGTGCAGGGCTGCGGTGCCGCTGTTGAGCGCGAGGCAATGATCAACACCCAGATACGCCCGCCAATCGCTTTCCAAGCCAGTGATCTCGGGAGCCTGGGCGCCATGCAGCACCCCTCGGTCCAGCACCGCGTTGATAGCGGCGCGGTCGTCCTCTGTAATCTCCGGCCAGCGTCGGTGCAGGCTTCGGTCGAGAGCGGGCGCAGCGCCCGTGATCGCGAGCTGATTGGTCACGTCAGCCTCCCAGGTGGTTGAGATGACCTCCCGTCCGCTGCGGCAGGCATGCCGGGAATTCTAGAAATGTAAGGACAATATGTCAACAGGTCAGTCCGGAGGCCTTCAGGCCGGTTTCTGGCCGGGCGATGGGATCCTCCTGCCGAGGTCGGCCGGAACCTGGTGCCGTGCGCTACGACGGAGAGTCCGATAACGTGCACGTCTAACGCGATCGGTCGCCTACATTGTGACGCACACGAGTCCTAATGTCTTGACAAATGGAACACTAACTGCCAGCGTTGCGCTCAAGCACGGCAGATCCGGACAGGCGGAACTGATCCGCTCGGCAACCGGCACGGCCAGCAGCGAGGTTGCGGAGGGCGGAATGTGAACAGCTGCCAGGTGCGCCGAGGCGGTGCCGGATGACCGCAGAGCGGCTTGATGATCGCGTCTACAAGAGGCTACTCGAAACACGGGTGAGCGCACCCGAGGCGATCCTCGAAGCGGCAGCGAACCGCCGCAGACGCAAGCATCCCGGCCAGGACGGCTCGCTGTTCCTGCTGGCGGCCGACCATCCGGCCCGTGGACAGCTCGGGGTGGGTGGGACCCCGATGGCCATGGCCAACAGGCGGGAGTTGCTTACCCGACTGCTGCGCGCCTTGGCCCGGCCGGGCGTGGACGGTGTGCTGGGTACCGCTGATGTGATCGAGGACCTGCTGATACTCGGAGCACTTGACGACCGGGTCGTGATCGGTTCCATGAACCGGGGCGGCCTGCACCGCTCGGCCTTCGAGCTTGATGATCGCTTCACGGGCTTCACCGTGCCCGGTCTGCTGTCTGCAGGCTTCGACGGAGGCAAGATGCTGTGTCGGCTGGAGGACAGCGACCCCAGCACCGTCGAGACGATCGAGGCCTGCAGCCGGGCGATTACGGAGCTTGCCGCCAACCGGCTGATCGCGATGATCGAGCCCCTCCCTGTGCAGCGCCGCAACGGCGCCCTGCATGCGGTTTCCGCCCCAGACCGGGTCGCACGCGCGATCGCTGTCGCCTCCGGGCTCGGCACCACGTCTGCCTATACCTGGCTCAAGGTGCCGGTAATCGACGAAATGGCGGAGGTGATGGCGGCGTCCACGTTGCCTGCCGTGATCCTGGGCGGCGACGTGTCAGCTGGGGGCGCGTCTGGCGGCGACGACTGGCGCAACGCTCTGTCGGTCGACAACGTCCGGGGGATCGTCGCGGGCAGAACGCTTCTGTTCCCGCCCGACGGCGACGTCGAGCGTGCCGTCGACAGGGCTGTCGAGCTGCTTGCCGAGGCCTCGGCCCGTCGCCGTGGCGACGGGCCAGCATCCCCTCCGCCTGAGGCGCACCGACCGGACTGTCCGGTTGGTGCCTCATGAGGCGCCCATGGAGCATGGCACCGGCATCCCGACCCACCCCAGAGGAGGAGCATGGATGTCCGCTTTGACCGGGTGAGCAAGCGCTTTGCCGATATCTCGGCCCTCAACGAGCTTGACCTGCATATTCAGGACGGCAGCTTTATGGTCATGCTCGGGCCTTCCGGGTGCGGGAAGACGACAAGTCTTCGCATCCTGGCCGGGCTCGAGGAACCGACGACCGGCACCGTCATGCTCGGTGACCGTGACGTCACAAGCGTGGCGGCACGGGAGCGGGACATCGCGATGGTGTTCCAGAGCTACGCTCTCTACCCGCACATGACCGTCGGGCAGAACATCGCGTACCCCTTGCGAGTCCGCGGTGTCTCCAAGACCGAGCGGGAACGGCAGGCGAACGCGGTCGCAGAACGGCTCGTCATCGACTCGCTCCTGCACCGGAAGCCCCGCGAACTGTCGGGAGGCCAGCGGCAGCGCGTGGCGCTCGCCCGCGCCATCATTCGTCAGCCGTCGGTGTTTCTCATGGACGAGCCGCTATCTAACCTTGACGCGAAGCTGCGGATCCAGATGCGAGTCGAGCTGAAGCGGCTGCAGAAGGAACTCGGCGTCACGACCTTGTATGTAACGCATGACCAGTCGGAAGCCACGACAATGGCTGACCAGGTCGCCGTCATGGCCGATGGCTCGCTGCAGCAGGTTGGTCCGCCACGCGAAATTTATGATTATCCGGCGAACGAGACCGTGGCAAGCTTTGTAGGCAGCCCGCCGATGAACGTCGTCGACGTGGAAGTCGGCGACGGCACGCTTGTCATCGGCGGGACGGCGATAAGCGTCTCGACGATCTTCTCCCGGCGCATCACGCAAACAGCCAAGGGGTCCCCGCTGCGGCTGGGAGTGAGGCCAGAGGATCTCACTCTGGCAGCCGAGGACGGGGATGGTTTCGGCGCCGAGGTCTATGTGGTGCAGCCGATGGAGAACGAGACTCTGGTCACGCTCGAGCTCGGACCTGTTCAGCTGACGGGCCGCTTCGATGCCGACTTCGAGCCGGACGTCGGCTCGATCGTCCGCCTGCGGCTTCGCGAGGATCGGCTGCACTTCTTCGACCGCCAGACCGGGGGCTGCCTGCTCTCCACGCGCCGGGTTGCGCCGGGCGCCGGAACCGGACAGCTCAGTTCCAGCGTCCTGTGGAGCCAGTGAGCCGGGCCGGTCCGGGACTGGCGGTGACTCGCCCCGGGCTGGCACGCGCGACCAGGCGGCTGCGGGTCGGCGTGGTGGGCACCGGGGTGATCGCCCAGGTGATGCACTTGCACTACCTGGAGGAACTGTCCGATTCCTACGAGGTCGCCGCGGTGTGCGACATCGTCCCCCAGAACGCCAGGGCCTGCGCCGAGCGGTACGGCGTGCCCTCGGTGTTCTCGGACTGGCGGGAAATGCTGCGCCAGCCGCTGGACGCGGTGCTGGTGCTGACCTCGGGCAGCCACGCCCCGATCGCGGTGGCGGCGGCGCAGGCCGGGATGCACGTCCTGGTGGAGAAGCCGATGTGCTTCTCGGTGCCCGAGGGGCGGGCGATGGTCGAGGCCGCCCAGCGCGCCGGGGTGACGCTCATGGTCGCCTACCCCAAGCGCTACGACCCCGCCTACGCGCGTTTCCGGGAGGAGGCTGGCGAGGTGGCCGAGCCGCGGCTGCTGCGCGTCACCACGTTCGAGTCGCCGTTCCGGCCGTACATCGAGCACTACCGGCTGCTGCCGCCGGTGCCGCCGCCGGCCGACGTCGTCGACCTGCTGCGCGCGGGCACCGAGGCCAGTATCACCGGCGCGCTCGGTGACGCCAGCGAGTTCGAGCGCCGCACCTATCACATGGTGCTGCTCGACACCCTGGTGCACGAGCTGAACACCGTCCGCGGCCTGCTCGGCGAGCCGGACCGGCTCGACTACGTCGACCTGCGCGACAGCAGCCTCACGGTGATGCTGCGGTTCGGCGACCTCCCGGTCGCGATCCACTGGATCGACCTGCCCGGCATCGCGCGCTACCAGATGGAGTTCGCGCTGTACGGGCCCGAGGCCCGGGTGCGGCTGGCCTTCCCGTCGCCGTTCCTGCGCAGCGAGCCCGCGCTGCTGGAGACCGAGGGCGGCGACGCGGGGACGGCCAGGTCCTGGCGCACCGAGGAGACCGTCTCCTATTCCAGCGCGTTCGAGCGCGAGCTCGTCGCGTTCCACGACTGCGTCGAGAACGGGACGGAGCCGGTCACCTCGGGCCTCGACGGGCTCAGGGACATCGCGCTCTGCCAGGCGATCATCGAAAGCCACCGCCGGGGAGGGCCGGTCGACAAGCCGACCAGTCTGGGCGCAGGGACCGATCGGGAGGACCAAGCGTGAGTGACGACAGCAGGTCAGCAGGCAGCCGGTCTTCGAGGGGTTCGCGGGGGGCGGAGTTCCCCGCGGGCGAGGGCATAAGCGTCGCGAACGCGCCGGTCAGCTACGGCGCGTTCGAGGTCACGGTGGGCCATGACCCGAACGTCCCGAGCGGGCTGAGCGTGCTCGACCAGGTCGCTGAGGCCGGTTACGCGGGCATCGACCTCGGCCCCGTCGGCTATCTCGGCAGCGGGGAGAAGCTCGGTGAGCTGCTCGCGGAGCGCGCGCTCGGCCTGGCGGGCGGGTACCTGGAGCTGCCGTACACCGACCACGACGCGCTCGAGCAGAAGCTGCCCGAGCTCGACGCGCTGCTCGACACGTTCGACGCGGTCCGGCCGTACCTGGCCGGGCCGCCGCCGCGGCCCACCCTCGCCGACAACGGCAACGACGCGCGCCGGAGCCGGCCGGGCCGGTCGGCCACGGACCCGTCCGCCGGCCTGGACGCGGATGCGTGGAAGCGGTTCGGGCAGGGCCTCGCCATGGTGGTGGCCCGCTGCCGGGACCGCGGCTACGAGCCCACGTTTCACCCTGAGACGGGCACCAACGTCGAGGCGCCCTGGGAGATCGGGCGCGTGCTCGAGGTGTCGGACATCGGGCTGTGCCTGGAAACCGGGCACATGATGATGGGCGGCGGCGACGCGCTGGCGGCGCTGAACGACTGGAGCGCGCGGATCAACCACGTGCACCTGAAGGACGGGACCCGCTCGGTGATGCAAGCGATCATCGACGACGGCGGCCCGGCGACCGACATCTGGTCACGGGAGGCGTTCTGCGCGCTCGGTGACGGCGACCTCGACGTGCAGGGCGTCCTCGACGGCCTGCACCGCATCGGCTTCCAGGGCTGGCTGGTGGTGGAGCAGGACATCTTCCCCCGCACGGCCGCGCGCTTCGCCCGGGCCGCGAGAGACCAGCGCGACAACCGCGCCTACCTGGCCGCCCGGGGGCTGTGACGTGGCCGCGTTCCGGCTGGGGCTGGTGGGCGCGGGCCGCATGGGCCGCACCCACCTGCGGGCGATCGCGGGTTCCGGGGTTGTCGCGGTCGCCGCGGTGGCGGAGCCGTCGGAGCGGACGCGGGCCGGCCTGGCGGACACGGGCCTGCCGCTGCACGCGAGTGTGTCCGAGATGCTGGACCGCTCCGAGCTCGACGGGGTCCTCATCGCTGCCCCGAGCGACCAGCACGTCCGGCTCATCGGCGAGGTGGCCGCTCGCGGCCTGCCGATCCTGTGCGAGAAGCCGTGCGGGCTTAGTTCCACGCAAGCGAGTGCCGCCGCGCAGACCGCCGCGGCGTTCGGGGTGCCGCTGCAGGTCGCGTACTGGCGGCGCTACGTCCCCGCACTCCGGGCGGCGCGCGACCGGATCGCAGCGGGCGAGCTGGGCGGCATCCACCTGGTGACCTGCTACCAGTGGGACGAGGGGCCGCCGGCGGCCGGGTTCCGGGCGCACAGCGGCGGCATCGCGATCGACATGGGCGTGCACGAGTTCGACCAGCTGCGGTGGCTGACCGGCCAGGACATCACCGACGTCAAGGCGGTGGCCGCGGAGCTGATCAGCGACCCGGAGGTCACCGGCGACGTGGACAGCGCGCAGATCATCGCGGCGCTGTCCGGCGGCGCTGCCGGCTTCGTCTCCCTCGGCCGGCACCATCCGGCCGGAGACATGGCTCGGGCCGAGGTGTTCGGCACCGGCGGGACGATCCGGTGCGACTTCCTCGACCCGGCCGACGGGGAACGCGCCCAGCTCGAGGCGCTGCTGCGGCAGGCCGAGGGCTTCGCGGCCGTCGCCAGCGGCGGCTCCTCGAGCGGCTTCTCGGGGGCCACGGCGGACGACGCCGTTGCCGCGCTGCGCGCTGCGGAGCAGGTCAGCGGGGCCATTCCCGCGCTCGCCGGCGTGGGCGCGCGGACGCCGGCGTGAGCGGCACAGTGTCGTTCCCCTGGTCGGGCGCGCCGACATCGACCTCGTGGACATCTGCACGCCGCCCGGAACCCACGCCGAGATCGCGCAGGCGGCAGCGGCGGCCGGCAGGGGCAAGAACCAGCCCCGGGACACCTGCCAGGTGGCTAGCCGCAGGGGGAGCGGCTGGCGGATGTCCCGGGGCTGGAATTCCCGGCCCCCGGCTGCTGCCGGTTGCGTGCGGCGGCGTCAGCCTCCCAGGTCCGAGAAGATCTGCTCGGCCACGGACGGGACCACGTCGCTGTCCGTCACGGCCGGCCGCTCGAAGTTCTGGGAGTAGAAGTCGGCGGCCGCGACCGGGTCGCTGATGCTGTTCAGCTGGTTGACCGCGGACTGGCCGATCTCGTTGGAGTTGTAGAACAGGATGTCGTTGAGCTGGGTCAGCATGTCCTGCTCGACGTTGCCCGTGATGACGTTCGCGTTGGGCTGGGCAGAGCTGAGCGGCGTCCAGCCGATCAGGCCGCCGCCGCCGTCACCGACCGACTCCGGGTTGCCTCCGGACTCGCCGTCGATGCAGGAGGCGATGCCAGCGGCCGCGGCCTTCGAGTAGCCGTTCCCCACCAGGAACTGCCCGATGGCCAGCAGGTTGTTGCCGTTCGCGACGTCCTGCTGCACCTGCGCGGTCACGCTGCCCGAGCTGCTCTGCGTGGCCGAGGTCGAGGTCGTGTCGGCCATGTTGGTCGCGTCGAGCTCGGTGGTGGAACTGGAGGTGGCCCTGGCGTGCTTGGCCGCATAGGTGCCGTTCCTGACGGAGGCCGGCGGGTCGGTGGGCACCGCTATCTGCTCACCGGTAATGATCAGGTTCGGGTTGCTGATCGTGGACTTGTTGACGTGGGCCAGGTAGACCCAGTCACTGGCGTGGTGGTAGAACCGCTGCGCGATCCCTGACAGCGTGTCGCCGGAACGGACCGTGTACATCCGCTTGGCCTGATCGGCCCGCTGCTGCACCGAGTCCAGGCTCGCGGTGGTGGCCTGAGTGGTCTGTGTGGTGTGCGTGGCCTGGGTGCTCGCCTGGGCGGCCGCGGCGGCCGGAGCGGCCGCGAGAAGCTGGGGTGCGGCGGCGAGTGCGCCCGATACCGCGATGGCCGGGGCCGCCATGCCCGCCCGCTTGGCTACCTTGTGGACCTGCGAGGGACGCTTGTGCCGCCCCTTACTGCTGCTCTTCCTGCCCTTGCTCGGCCGTGTTCCTGACCTCACAAACCCGCCTTACTTCGGAACTGCGCCCAGCTACTCGGCAACGTGCGCCTCTCACCGGGCCTGACGTTTTCTCATGCGGCAGCGTGGCAGGGACGTTTAGCGCAGCGCAGGCGAATTCAGGTGAATAGCGCACCCGGGCTATCAGGGCTACAAACCGGACACTGAGTCCGGAACCTCGCGCCGGTAAGGGTTCTGTGGCGTTCAGGTTAGTCCTCGCGAGTTCCACGTTAGCCCCGTATATGACCCATATGGCCTATGCGGGTAACTAGACCCCCTAGTTACCGATTGGCAGGCCAGCCGGCGCCGGGTAGGTAGGTTAGGCGAGGTAACAGCGTGGGAGGTGCCTTGGGCCGGATCAACGACGTCGGGGGCATGCAGGGTTTCCCCGCGGTGTGGCAGGAGCAGGACGAGCCGCCCTTTCACGCCGACTGGGAGGCGCACGTGTTCGCCATCAACAGCGCGCTCATCGGCCGCGGTGTGTACAACCTCGACGAGTTCCGGGACGCCGTCGAGCGGATACCGGCCGGCGAGTATCTCGCGCTGTCGTACTACGAGCGGTGGCTGCGGGCCATCACGATGCTGCTGGCGGAACGGCGCATCGTGAGCGAGGAGGACCTGGCCGATGGCTGAGCTGTTCCGCGTCGGGGACAGGGTCCGCACGACGCGGGTGGACCCGCCGCACCACACCCGGCTGCCGCGGTACGCGCGCGGGGCCGTCGGGACGGTCACGGACCTGCTCGGCCGCCATCCGCTGCCCGACCGGAGCGCCAGGGGACTCGCCGCCGAGCCCGAGCCCGTCTACGCGGTCTCCTTCGCCGCGGGGGAACTGTTCGGCGAGGGCGACCACACGGTGACCATCGACCTCTGGGAGAGCTACCTCCGGCCCGCGGCCGCCGAGGGCCCCGCCAGAGGGAGGAGCAGCGAATGAGCGCGGATCACGCCGGGCCTTCGCAGGGGCCGGCCGCCCGGCTGCGGCGGCTCGAAGGCCTGCTGGAGCAGCGCGGCCTGATCGATGCCGGGCAGCTGGACCGGGCGCTGGAAGCGTTTCTCGAGCGGGCCTCGCCGGCCAACGGCGCCCGGCTGGTCGCGCGGGCCTGGCTGGACGACGGGTTCCGGCAGCGGCTGCTGGCGGATGCCAACGCCGCTCTGCCCGAACTCGGCCTGTCCATGGGCGGCGGGCTCCAGGAACAGCAGCTCGAGGTGGTGGAGAACACCGCCGACAGCCATAACGTGATCGTCTGCACGCTGTGCTCGTGCTATCCGCTCGCCCTGCTCGGCCCGTCACCGACGTGGTACAAGAGCGAGGCCTACCGGTCGAGGGTGGTGCGTGACCCGCGCTCGGTCCTGCGCGAGTTCGGGTTCGAGCTCGATCCCCGCGTGGCCATCAGCGTCTGGGATGCGAGCGCGGAGGCCCGGTACATGGTGCTGCCCCGGCGGCCGGCCGGCACCGACGGCCTGGGCGAGCCGGAACTGGCGGCGCTGGTCACCAGGAACGGCCTGATCGGGGTGGCCCCGGTCTGACGGGCCGAGGCATCAGGAACGCTTCAGCGGCCGTCCAGCCGACGCACAGATCTGGTTCCTAGGCTCGTGGCCACGACGGGGTGAACTGAGCTTGGAGGACAGGTACCTTGCGTGAGAACGTGACCATCTCGTACCGGGGTAAGGGGTTCGAGATCGGACGAGGAGAGCACTTCTACGGGATCTGGCGTTCGGGGGCGCCCCAGTCGGAGCCGGTGGAGTGGTGGCCCGACACGCCCGAGGGCTGGTCGGGCGCCTGGTCCAGGTTCACGTCCGTCGAGGCGCCGGGCTCGATCGTGCCCGTGGGCCAGGAGGCTGCCCCGGTCTCCGGCGCGAGGCAGCGCGCCGTCCTTGCGGCCGTCGGCCTGCTCGGCCTCGGCATCGTGTGCGGGATCGCCGGCCTGTTCCCGGCCTACCTCGGCGGGAGCAGCCTCGCCTCGTCCCCGGCCGACCTGGTGCCGCACCTGATCTACCTGGCCGGCTGGGCGGCGAGCGCGGTACTCGTCCGCAACGGCGGCCGCCGCATGCGCGTGGGCGCGCTGCTCGGGCTCGGGGTCAGCGCGGTCACGTTCGGCCTGTTCTTTGCCGACGCTGGCGAGGCGATCGCCGGCGGTGCCCACGTCATGGGCGCGGGCCTGGTGCTCGGCCTGGTGGGCTGGCTGGCCTGCGCGGCGGGCTCGGTGCTCGCGTTCCGGCTCAGGCCGGCCGACGCGCCGATGGGCGCCCCGGCCAAGCCCCGCGGTGACGAGGTCGGCCCGGTGGTCATGCTGATGCTGGCCGCGCTCGGCGCAGCTGTCGCGTTCGCCCCCTCATGGGACAGCTACGTGCTGCGGGCCGCGTCAGGGTCGTCGGAGTCCATCACTGCGGGCAACGCGTTCGCGAACCCGGCCCCGGTGATCGTCGGGGACGTGGCCGTGATGGTGGCGCTGGCCGCGGTGGTGGTCTTGGCCGCGCTGTGGCGGCCGATCCGGTACGGCGCAGCGCTGCTGGCCGGCGCCATCATCCCGATGGCCGCCCAGGCGATCTCGGCGCTGATCGGGGTCGGCGAGACCACCTCGCCCACGCTGTTCGGGATCTCCCCGGCGCAGGCGTCCGCGGCCGGGCTCACGATCAGCAACGGCCTGACCCCGGTGTTCTGGATCTTCTGCGCGTTCGTCGTCGCGATGATCGCCTCGTGCGCCTGGATGCTGATGACGCCGCACGCGGCCGTGCCCGAGCCACCCCGTCCGTCGCAGCCCGCGGCCGGCCAGGCCGGCCCGGACTGGCCCGCGTTCGGCCAGGGCGCCCCGGGACCCA
>JASHQP010000721.1 GCA_030039095.1 Streptosporangiaceae bacterium | reverse complement strand
TGACCAATCGACCCATGAGAAGGCGCGCCACCATGATTCCTCCGCTTTTTAACCCGACCCTGTTTATCCGACTTACCGCTGCACAGCCGCGGTAATGAAATCGGAATGAACGCAGGAATAAGGCTAGGCGAGCGGGGTGCAGCGTGTCTTGAAAACCGCGCCACGAGAGTTCAGCAGCCGTACTAAACCTACAAAGCCGATAAATTCAGCGTGCGCCATGCAATTATGTGCTAAACACGCACTCAGCCGCTGAGCCACACACACTCAGCTGAGCCAATGCCTGAAATACGAACCCGGCTCGGCCAGGAAGTGCCGCCAGTGGCGGACGATGTCCAGCTCATCCCAGCGGGCCGGGCGCATCCCCCACTCGCCGAGCTCGAGGATGTGGGCGCCGGGCGTCGCAGCGATGATCGGTGAGTGGGTCGCAACGACCGCCTGGGACCCGGCCTGCACCAGGTCGTGCAGCAGCGAGGCGAGCCCCAGGCAGGCGATGAACGACAGCGGCGCGTCGGGTTCGTCCATGAGGTAGAAGCCGGGCTGGTTCACCCGGGTGCGCAGCATCTCCAGGAAACCCTCTCCGTGGCTGAGCTCGTGGAACCGCTCCCGCCGCCGGCCGGGATTGTCCTCCAGATAGGTGTAGAGCCCGTGCGTGGTGTCCGCGCGCAGGAAGTATGCCCAGTGCGACCGCCACCACGCCGCGCGCTCGACGATCAGGCTCGAGCCGATGCCCGGCTCGCTGTCCCGGACCCGGAACAGCTGCGCCGCAGCCGAGCCGCCCTGCGGGTTCAGGCCGTACGCCTCGGCCAGTGATTCGACCACGGTCGACTTTCCCGACCCGTTCTCGCCCACGAGCACGGTCAGGCCGGCGGGCAACTCCAGGCCGTCGCGCAGGATCTGCGCCATGGCCGGCACCGCCGCCGGCCAGCGATCCGGGTCGAACTGGGGATCCGGACCGCACCGGAACGCGCGGACCTGCCGTTCGTCAGAGCCCGCGCCGTCGGCCACGTCACAGATAATGCCGTCCGCCGCAGACAGTCGGCACCGCCTGGTACGAAGGAGGTCATGGCCGACGATGCTGGCACCCCGGCGCTCCGCGATGAGGCAGAGCGCTGCCTGCGCTCGCTCGCCGGACCCGCCGCGACCCTTCGGGACGACCAGTGGGCCGCCATCCGCGCCCTTGCGCAGGACCGGCGGCGGGCTCTCGTGGTGCAGCGAACCGGCTGGGGCAAGTCGGCGGTCTACTTCACGGCGACCGCACTGCTGCGCTCCCGCGGCGCCGGCCCGTCGGTCATCGTCTCCCCGCTGCTCGCGCTGATGCGCAACCAGATCGAGGCGGCGGGCCGGGCGGGCATCCGCGCCCGCACCGTGAACTCGGCGAACACCGACGAGTGGGACCAGGTCTACGCCGAGGTCGCGGCCGGCGACGTGGACGTCCTCCTGGTCAGCCCGGAGCGCCTGAACAACCCGACGTTCCGCGACCTGGTGCTGCCCAAGCTGATCGCCGCCGCCGGCATGCTGGTGGTTGACGAGGCGCACTGCATCTCCGACTGGGGGCATGACTTCCGCCCCGACTACCGCAGGCTGCGCACGCTGCTCGACAGCCTGCCGCCCGGCGTTCCGGTGCTCGCCACGACGGCCACCGCGAACGCCAGGGTCACCAGGGACGTCGCCGAGCACCTGGGCGACGGGACCCTCGTCCTGCGCGGCTCGCTGGACCGGGAAAGCCTGCACCTGGCGGTGGTGCGGCTGCCCACGGCGCGCCACCGCCTGGCCTGGCTGGCGGAACACGTGGGCGAGCTGCCCGGATCCGGCATCATCTACACGCTGACGGTCGCCGCCGCGCACGAGACAGCGTCCTTCCTGCGCTCGCGCGGCCACAATGTGGCCGCCTACACCGGACAAGACGACCACCTTGAACGG
Source organism: Streptosporangiaceae bacterium (assembly GCA_030039095.1). Next base: position 911 of record JASHQP010000721.1, on the reverse strand, counting down.
GTCGCAGCGGAGGACTCGCTCCTGTCCAACGAACTCGAGGCCCTGGTCGCAACCAGCGCCCTCGGCATGGGCTTCGACAAGCCGGACCTTGGCTTCGTGGTTCACCTCGGGGCACCGCCGTCGCCGATCGCCTATTACCAGCAGATCGGGCGCGCTGGCCGGGCCACCGACCGCGCCGACGTGATCCTGCTGCCGGGACGCGAGGACGCCGACATCTGGGCCTACTTCGGCTCGCTGGCGTTCCCGCCGGAACCCGTCGTCCGCTCCGCCCTGGCCGCCCTCGCCGACGCGGGCAGGCCGCTGTCCACCGCGGCGCTGGAAACCCGGGTCGACCTGTCCCGCAAGCGGCTGGAGATGATGCTGAAGGTTCTCGACGTGGATGGTGCGGTGCACCGGGTCAGCGGCGGCTGGGAGGCCACCGGCGCCGGCTGGGCCTACGACGCCGACCGGTACGCGAGGGTCGCGGCGGAACGGTCGCGGGAGCAGCGGGCGATGCTGGACTACGCCGCGGCCAGCGGCTGCCGGATGGAGTACCTGCGCCGCGAGCTCGACGACCCGGCGGCCGCGCCGTGCGGGCGCTGCGACAACTGCACCGGGCAGCACTGGCCGCAAGAGGTGTCGCAGGCGGCCGCCGGTGCGGCCAGCGACCGGCTGCTTCGGCCCGGAGTCGAGATCGCCCCGCGGCGGATGTGGCCAACCGGCATGCGGGAACTGGGCGTCGAGGTATCCGGCAAGATCGACCCCGGGCTGTCAGCCGAGCCGGGCCGGGCCATCGGGCGCCTGACCGACCTGGGCTGGGGCCCGCGGCTGCGCGCCCTGCTGGGCCCCGACGGCTCGGCTGCTGACGGCGCCTCCAACGACGGCGCGTCCGCCGACCGCCTGGCTCCCGAGGACGGCCCCACCCCCAACCG
>JASHQP010000720.1 GCA_030039095.1 Streptosporangiaceae bacterium | reverse complement strand
GGGTGCAGTTGCAGCCCGACCTCGGCCATCCTCTCTTCCAGGGCAGCCAGGACCTTGCGGGCCTGCTGCTCGGTCGCGCAGTGCACCACGGCATCATCGGCATAGCGCTCGAACTCGACCAGCGGGAACTCCCGCTCCAGCCACTTGTCGAACGCGTAATGCATGAACAGGTTGGCGAGCACGGGGCTTACCACGCCCCCAACGCAAAGGGCAATTTCTGCTTTGAGGTCACGCTGGGTTACCGGCGGCTGGAGCGCGGGCGGTGAGCGCCGGGGTGCCGGCGGGGCCGCTGGAGTCGGCTCCGGGCGGGTTCGTGCCGGAGGCGGAGCGGCTGGCGGTCCTGGCGGGCGTGCTGGAAGGCGTCGTGCTGGGGGCGTGGGACCGGCGGGTCGCCGGCTGGCTGGCCGGGCTGGATACCTCGACGGGGCTGACGATCGCGTCCTGGATCGTGCGGGCGCGGGAAGCGGGGCAGGCCCGGTGAGGATGATCATGAGGCGGGCCGGAGATTCCCGCCCATCGCTGGACATTATCTGTAGTAGTTTCATGTCATGCCTGGGGACCGCCGCGCTGGCGCGGCCGAGCACGCCGAGAACGTCAACGAGGCCGCCGGGCTGCTGGAGGGCGGGATGCCGGCGGCGGAGGCTGCCCGCGTGCTGGCCGGGCGGCTGGGCTGCTCGGGCCGGCAGGCCCGGCGTTACGTCGCCCTGGCGGCGGAGTCGGGCCGGGTTCCCGTCCCCGATGAGGGGACGGTGTTCACTGTCCGGCTTCCGGTGCGGCTGGCGGCTGCGGTGCGCGAGCACGCTCGGGCGTCGGGCCGCACGATCTCCTCGGTTGCCGTCCAGGCGCTGGAGGAGTTCCTGCACCGCGGGCACGGGGACCGTCCGGCCAGGTGAGAAGGCTGCGGGTGGAGACGGAGCGCGTCTTCTCCCGCCATGCGGCCGCGGAAATGTCGGTGGCCTACGGCATCTTGGTGCCGCAGCAGCGGGCCAGGACCGCCGCCCGGCCGGCGGAGGGGGAAGAGCGTGACGGCAGCGGCGATCTACGCGCGGGTCTCCAGTGCCCGGCAGGCGAAGGACGAGACGATCGGCTCCCAGCTCGCCGCCCTGCGCGACCACGCCGCAGCGAGCCGGCTTGAGGTCCCGGAGGAGTGGGTCTTCGCAGACGAGGGGCACTCCGGGGCGACGCTGGTCAGGCCGGGCCTGGAGGCGCTGCGGGACCTGGCTGCCCAGGGCTGCCTGGACGTGGTGCTGGTTTACTCCCCGGACCGGCTGGCCCGCAAGTTCGCCTACCAGGCGCTGCTGATCGAGGAGCTGGCCCGCTGCGGGATCCGGGTGGAGTTCGTGAAGGGGCCGCGCGGTGACAGCCCCGAGGACCAGCTGCTGGTGCAGTTCCAGGGCATGTTCGCCGAGTACGAGAAGGCCCAGCTCGCCGAGCGCTACCGGCGCGGCAAGGCCTGGCGGGCGAAGACCGGCAGCGTGAACGTGCTGTCCGGTGCCCCGTTCGGCTACCGCTACGTCCGCAAGACCCCGGAATCCGCTGCCCGCTACGAGGTCGTCCCGCACGAGGCGGTCCTGGTGACGGAGATGTTCCGCCGCTACGCCGACGACGGAGCGGCCATCGCGGACCTGCGCCGCTGGATGGAGGACCAGGGGATCCGCACCCGCACCGGCAAGGAGCGCTGGGACCGCAGCGTGATCTGGGGCATGCTCCGCAACCCCGCCTACGCCGGCACCGCGGTCTTCGGCAAGACGCAGGCCGTCCACGAGCCGGCCGGGCTGAACCGCACCGCCCGCCTCGCCGGCCGCACCGTCCCCCGCCAGGTCCGGGTGGCCGACCGCCCGCGCGAGGAATGGACCGCGATCCCGGTCCCGGCCCTGACAGACCAGGACACGTTCGACCGGGTCCAGCAGCGGCTGGAAGACAACAAGCGGTTCGCGGCCCGGAACACGAAAGTGCCGTCGCTGCTGCAGGGCCTGGCCGCCTGCTCCTCCTGCGGTTACGGCTACTACCGCACCTCCACCACGACCAGCTCCGGGAAGAAGATCTACTACTACCGCTGCCTCGGCTCCGACGACTACCGCTACCAGGGCGGACGCGTCTGCGGCAACAAGCCCGTCCGTGCCGACTACGCCGACGCCGTCGTCTGGGACCACGTCACCGCCCTGCTCGCCGACCCCGCCCTCATCCGCGCCGAGATCGGCAAGCGGCTGGAGCGGGCGCGCACGTCGGACCCGGTCACCAAGAAGCGCGGCCAGCTCGAGCAGGCCCTCGCCAAGACCACCGCGTCGATCAGCTCGATGGTCACCGCGTTCTCCGAGCAGCTCATCACCATCGACGAGCTCCGCGCCCGCCTGCCGGACCTCCGCGCCCGCGAAACCGGGCTCAAAGACCAGATCGCCGCCCTCGACGCCCAGGCCGCCGACCGCGACGCCTACCTCAAGCTCGCCGACGACCTCCAGGGCTTCCTCGGAAAGCTCCGCGAGAACTCGGCCACCGCCGCCACCGAGGACCGCCAGCGCGTCCTGCGCGCCGTCGTCCAGGACATCCTCATCGGACCCGAGAAACTCACCATCCGCCACCGCATCCCGGCCCGGGAGCCAGCCAGCGGCGGCGGCCACCACGACACCACAACCGACACGGAGGGTGACATGCGCGAAAGTTCGCTGTTGCGTTGGGGGCGTGCTCTCGCCGTTGCTCGCCAATATTGCCCTGTCTGCGCTGGACGAGCATTTCGATCAGCAATGGCACCAGGACATGGGCACCAGCAGGCAACGCGAAAACCGCAAGGCAAACGGCCTCGGAAGCTGGCGGCTCATCCGTTACTGCGATGACTTCGTCTTGATGGTAACGGGTGA
>JASHQP010000719.1 GCA_030039095.1 Streptosporangiaceae bacterium | reverse complement strand
CCGTCGCCGCGATGAATGTACCGAAAGACGGGCTACAGGCCGTCGAACGGTACATTCATGACCTCATGGGCGGCCCCTCGGGGGCCGGGCGGCCACCATTTAGCTGGTTTTTGGCTCTTGCGGGGTACACCGTGGCAGTCGGTAGCATGCAAGCCGTTGCACCTTCCTGCACGCTGACTATCGTCGGCCCCGGAGGTCTCATGAGAACCGCCAGTACCCACGGTCCGCACACGGCAGGCCTGTCCTCGCGCGAGGCCCAGATCATGACCCTGATCGCGGCGGGCCACTCGAACGGCCAGATCGCTGAGCAGCTCGTCCTGGCGGAAAAAACAGTCAAGAACCACGTAAACCGGATCTACGCGAAGCTCGGTGTGGGCTCGCGCCCGGCGGCAATCTCCTGCTGGAGGCCGGTAACCTGCGCCGACGGGGACGCCGTCGGCGAGTTATCGCTGTCTGTTCTCGTTGCGTGCAGCAAGTTCGTGAAGAATCGCCTCAGCACGCCTTCAGGTAACCTTCAGGCAGAAGCAACACAATGATGGGATGACCACACCAACGGTTGATGGGCGCCGCCAGCCGGACGCCCGGCTGCTGGTCGTCGAAGACGAGCCCAACATCCTCGAGCTGCTGTCGGCCAGCCTTCGGTACGCCGGATTCGAGGTGGTCACCGCGGCGGCCGGCACGGAGGCGGTGCAGGCCGCGCAGCGGCATCGGCCCGACCTCATCGTGCTCGACGTCATGCTCCCGGACATGGACGGCTTCGATGTCATCCGGCGCCTGCGCGGCGGGGGTGCCAGGATCCCGGTCGTGTTCCTGACGGCGCGCGACTCCACCGAGGACAAGATCCGTGGCCTGACGCTCGGCGGCGATGACTATGTCACCAAGCCGTTCAGCCTGGAGGAGGTGATCGCCAGGATCCGGGCCGTTCTCCGCCGGACCCGCGGGGACGGCACCGAGCCTCCGCCGCGGCTGAAGTTCGCCGACCTGGAACTCGACGAGGACAGCCACGAGGTGTGGCGCGGCGGTCAGCAGATCCAGCTGTCCCCTACCGAGTTCAAGCTGCTCCGGTACTTCATGGGGAACGCCAACCGAGTGCTGTCCAAGATGCAGATACTCGATCACGTTTGGGATTACGACTTCCGCGGTGATACCGGCATCGTGGAGTCGTACGTCTCGGTGCTGCGGCGCAAGATCGACACCACGGAGCCGCATCTGCTGCACACGCTGCGCGGCGTCGGTTACGTGCTGCGGCTACCGTCAACCTAGGGGAAGCAGACGGGCATGTCGGCAGGGCGGATTGGCCAGGCCTTCCAGACACTGCGGAGCCTGCCGGATCGTACGCCGCTGCGCGTCAAGATGGTGACCGCGGTTCTCGCGCTCACCGCGGTCGCGCTGGCGGCCATCAGCATCGCGGGCATCTCTGTGCTCAAGAACTACCTGCTGAACCAAGCCGACAGCACCCTGGACAGCTACTCGCACTCGGCCCAGCACTATGTCGAGAACTACGTCGCCGGGGCGCAGACCCCTGGGTACTCACCCCAGGGATACGTGATCTGGATTCCGTCGAACGGCCAGCCCGTGGCGGTAGCCCAGCAGGCCATGGGTTTCCAGCCTGGCGCCGGCTTCTCGTCCCCGCAGCGGGTGCTGCCCGCCCCGCAGATCCCGGACAACGCGGCCTGGCTGGCCGCCAACAACAACCGCGAGGTGACAGTTCCGAGTGTGTCCGGCGGTCTCCGCTGGCGGGTTTCGGTCCAGGACGTCTCGGTCGCAAACTCCAGCGGGACGTTCACGCCTGGCACGATCATCGTTGCCATCGACGTCACCAGCGTCTACAACGCGATCGGGCAGCTGACCTACCTGGACCTGATCGTCAGCGCACTGCTGCTGCTGGTCATCCTCATCGTGGGCGTCGCGGTCGTGCGGGCCAGCCTCCGCCCGCTGACCGACATCGAGAAGACCGCGGGTGCCATCGCGGCTGGCGACCTGACCCGCCGGGTGCCGGATCTCGACCCGCGCACGGAGGTCGGGCGGCTCGCGCAATCGCTCAACGCGATGCTCTCGCAGATCGAGGCGGCCTTCGACGCACGGGCCGAGTCCGAGTTCGCCGCCCGCAGGTCTGAGGAGCGGATGCGGCAGTTCGTCGCCGATGCCAGCCACGAGCTCCGCACCCCGCTGACCGCGATCCGTGGCTTCGCCGAGTACTATCGCCAGCGCGGTGGCGCGGGCAGCCTCCCACCGGGCGGCGACACCGGCTCGGCGCCCGGAGCCGGCGCGGCGGCAGCAGCCGGGGCGGGTGCGGCTGTGTCGCCACGGCACGGCTCGAACCTCGTTCCGCAGGAACGAGGATCCGGGCCGCTTCCCCGGGCCGACCTGGACCGGATCATGCAGCGAGTGGAGCAGGAATCTTCCCGGATGGGCGGCCTGGTGGAGGACATGCTGCTGCTCGCCCGGCTGGACCAGCAGCGGCCACTGGAACTCGGCACCGTCGACATGCTGACGCTCGCGGCCGACGCCGTGCACGACGCGCGCATGGTTGCGCCGGACCGCAGCATCAACCTCACCGTGGGATCGGGCGCGGCCCTTCTCGTGCTCGGCGACGAAGCCCGGCTCCGCCAGGTGATCGGCAACCTGATCAACAACGCGATCAGCCACACGCCCGAGGGATCGGCGGTCGAGGTCCGGGTGCGGCTGGGCGGCCTCGATGAATGGCGCTCGGCTGCGCCCGCCGCCCGGCGAGCGGCAGCGAACCGGGCAGGGCAGGGCGCGTTCGCCGTGGCGAGCCCCAACATCCAGCCGTTCCCCGCGGTGGTCTTCGAGATCGCCGACCAGGGACCGGGGCTCACGCAGGCTCAGGCGGAGCACGTCTTCGAGCGGTTCTACCGGGCCGACCAGGCCAGGACGCGCCAGTCAGGTGGCGCCGGGCTCGGCCTGGCCATCGTGGCCGCTCTGGTGGCCGCGCACGGCGGAAACGTGTGGGTCGAGTCTCCGCCCGGCGGCGGCGCCATCTTCCGCGTCGCGATCCCGCTGGCGCCCGAAGCCAGGAACAGTGGCCCGGGCTTCGACGACGGCACGGATCCGGACATCCTGGACTCACACCGCACGTTAGACCCCCCGCCGGCCGATTCTCCCGAGCCGGGCTACGCCGGGCCGACTGCTCCAGCGCCACCCGTCTCCCCAGCCCAGCCGGGCCCTTCGGCGTGGCCTGCCCCTTCAGCCCAGCCGGGCCCTTCAGCCCAGCCGGGCCCTTCAGCCCAGCCGACCGCTCCTCCGCTGCCGAAGCGGCGGCCCGGCTACTCCGGGCATACGCGGACGTAACAGGATGCTCAGCGGAGCTGCACCCGGACCTCGTGGATAAAGTTCGCCGCGTAACCCAGCCCGTTCCACTCTGGCTGCTCCGGCTGGCCCCGGCCGGCCAGATCCGTCGCCCGTGCCCGGATCCGCGTCGCCCCGGGCCGAAGGCCGCTCGCCAGGAGCTCCCACCGCTGCCATCCGTGCGTCGCCGGCATCCCGACCAGGCGTGCCTTCTGCCACGGGCCGTCCGCCACGCTCACATCGACCCGGGTGATGGGCGCGGCGCCCGACCACGCGACCCCGCGGACGGTCATGGCCGCGCAGGCCAGTTCCTGGCCGGCGGCCGGGCGGGTGATCACCGCGCGGACCTGCATCAGGCGGACCGGCTCCCGGACACGGATCCCGTCGCGGTTCCACTCGTACACGTAGTGGCTGTCCTGGAAGAAGCCGCGGAACGGCTCGGCGACCACGCGGATGTCCGTGAGCCACTTCACCGACGCGACCGCATACCAGCCGGGCACCACGAGCCGGAGCGGGTAACCGTGCCGGGGTGGCAGCGGATGGCCGTTCATGGCGTAGGCGAGCAGCGCGCCGGACTCCAGGGCGTCGCGGACCGTCAGGCTGCGCTCGAACCTGACCGGGTGCGGCACGCCGTCGACCGTGCCGCGGTCGGCGCCGCCGAACACCACCTCGCAGGCACCGTGCTTCACTCCGGCGCGGGCGAGGACATCGGCGAGGAGTGGCCCGGTCCATTCGGCGGTGCCGGCTGCGCCGAACCCCCACTGCACCCCGGGGGTCCTCGGCCGGAACAGCGTCCGGCCGTTGCCCGCGCACTCGAGTGTGACTACGGCGGTCTCGGCCGGCATCTGGGTAAGCTCGTGCAAGCTGAGAAGCAGCGGCTGCCGCACCATGCCGCGCACTCCGAGCCGCCACGCCGACGGGTCCAGCGCCGGGGCCGGGAAGTGGCTGCGGCGGTAGAACTGGGCGGTCGGCGTCAGCTCGCCGTCGAGCAGGGCAGGCGGCGTCTCGCAGTTCAGTGACTCCGCCTCGTGCACGACGAGGCCGGCCTGAGCGGCGATCACGCGCTCGGCGTCGGCGTCAGCGGCAAGCGAACTCATCTGGATCAGGTTCCTGGTCGTCATGGCTGCTCCCCCGCCGCAATTCCAGAATCCTAACCTATCACATCTATAGGAATTATCGACATGCCCCGCTTCGAAGCTACCAGCAGCACGGCGCCGGGCGGGCTGCCCGATCAGGGCTCCCGAGCCAGGGCAGCCCTCGCGGCGTCGAGTGCTGCCGCGCGGTACCCCGTGCCGAACAGGCACACGTGCACGAGCAGTGGATACAGCTGGTGCAGCGGCACCCGCTCGCGCCAGCCCGCGGCCAGAGGCATGACCTCCTGGTAGCAGGCGATGATCCGGTCGAGGAACGGCGCGCCGAACAAGGCCAGCATGGCCAGGTCGGTCTCCCGGTGGCCGCCGTGCGCGGCCGGGTCGATCAGCCAGCCCCTGCCGCCGGACCACAGGACGTTCCCGGCCCAGCAGTCGCCGTGGATCCGGCTGGGCTGTTCGGCCGGCCCGGCCAGCTCGCCGATCCGGCCGGCCACGGACTCGATTACCCCAACGTCGCCCGGGCTGAGCGAGCCGGCGTCCCTGGCGCGGCGGGCGAACGGCAGCAGCCGCTGCGTCGCGAACCACTCCGGCCAGGAGCGCCCGGCCTCGTTGCCGAGCGGCAGCCCTGCGATGACGCCGGGCCACGGGGCACCGTAGGCGTCGGCGCCGGCGGCGTGCAGGCGGGCGAGATCACGGCCAAACCGCTCAGCGGCCTGCCGGTCCGGTGACCGCGTGGGCAGCCAGGAGATGACCAGCGCGCCCTCGTCCCAGCCCACGACCTCGGGCACCGGCGCGGCACGCGCCTCGCCAAGCCAGCGCAGCCCTCGCGCTTCGGCGCCGAAGCCGGGGTCGCCTGCCCGGCCACCAGCGATCTTGCCGAACACCTCCCGGCCGTCGGCGAGCGTCGCGCGGCAGTGCCGGACCCCGAACTGCCCGCCGATCACCTGGCAGTCGGTGATCTGCGTACCGAGCAGCCGCTCCAGCCGCAGCCGCGGGTCTGGCCCGGCCGTCACTAAGGCGCTGCCGGCCGGTCGGCCAGCAGCACGGCAAGCTGCGCGGCCAGCCCCCGGGCCGCGGGCTGAACGAGGTCGAAGACCAGCGCATAGTCTTCGGGGCCACCGTCGTAAGGATCAGGCACCTCGAGGTCGCGCGCGCTTCCCTGGCCGTTCCTGGCCGGGTCGAAGCTCAGGAACAGCACGGTCCGATCTGCGGCCTGCCGGTCACGTGCCGCCCACTGCAGCCGCTCCAGGTTGGCCCGGTCCATGGCCGTCACCAGGTCGTAGCGCTCGAACCAGGCAGGATCGAACTGCCGCGCCCGGTGCCCGGCTCCGTCGTAACCGCGCCGCGACAGTTCCGCCCTCGCCCGCGGATCCATAGGCTCACCCAGGTGCCAGTCCCCCGTTCCTGCGCTGTCCACCTCGACTCGGCCGGAGAGCCCGGCGCGCTCGAGTTCGCCGCGCAGCACCACCTCGGCCATCGGCGACCGGCAGATGTTCCCGAGGCATATCACGCAGATCCGGTACGGCCCGGAGGCGTGCCTGGGCGCCGGTGCTTTCACGGAAGCCTCACTGCTGTGGTCATGGCATAAGCATGCCCGATGCGATGAGCTGCGCCGGTGCCTGCCACGATGGTCGGCATGCGCGACGCCGACAAGTACCGGAAGCTGTCGTTCTGGCACGACACCGTGCCGGGTTCACTGGAGCCCGGTGACCCGCTGCCCGGCGACCTGGACGCCGACGTGGCGATCGCCGGCGCCGGGTACACCGGCATGTGGACCGCGTACTACCTGTCCCAGGCCGACCCGGGCCTGAAGATCGTGGTCTGCGAGCGCGAGATCGCCGGGTTCGGCGCCTCGGGCCGCAACGGCGGCTGGTGCTCGGCCCTCTTTCCCGCGTCGCTGGGCAAGCTGGAACGGATGGCGGGCGCGGACGCGGCGACGGCGATGTACCGCGCCATGCAGGCGACGGTCGACGAGGTAAGCCGCGTGACCGTGGCCGAGGGCATCGACTGTCACTTCGCGAAGGGCGGAACCGTCGAGCTCGCCCGCTCGAAGATCCAGCTTGAACGGGCCGCCGACGGGATCGCCGAGGCCCGGTCGTTCGGGTTCGGCGAGGAAGACCTGCGCCTGCTGTCGGCCGCGGAAGCCAGCGAGTTCGCTGGCGCCACCGGCGTGCTCGGCGGCACGTTCACGCCACACTGCGCGGCGATCCATCCGGCCCGGCTGGCCCGCGGGCTCGCGGGCGTGCTGCGCGCTCGCGGCGTCTCGCTGTTCGAGCGCACCCCGGTGACCGAGATCGGCCCTGGGCGGCTGGTGACGCCCACCGGCACCGTGCGCGCGCGGTACGTGATCCGGGCAACCGAGGGCTACACCGCGCTGCTCCCCGGCCAGCGCCGGTCGATCGCCCCGGTGTACTCGCTGATGATCGCGACAGCCCCGCTGCCGGAGTCCGCCTGGGCGCAGATCGGCCTGACGAGCCGACCGACGTTCGGCGACTTGCGCCACCTGATCATCTACGGGCAGCGCACGGCCGACGGGCGCCTGGCGTTCGGCGGCCGAGGCGCTCCCTACCATCTCGGGTCCGCGGTGCGCCCGTCGTTCGACCGCGTCCCCGCAGTGTTCACCGCCCTGCGGCGCACCCTGACCGAACTGTTCCCCGTGCTCGGTGACGTCGAGGTGACCCACGGCTGGGGCGGCCCGATCGGCGTGCCGAGGGACTGGTGTGCGTCGGTCGGCCTCGACCGCGCCACCGGCCTCGGCTGGGCGGGGGGCTACGTCGGCGACGGCGTGTCCACCACCAACCTGGCCGGGCGCACCCTGGCCGATCTGATCACCGGAACCGGCAGCGAGCTGACCCGGCTGCCGTGGGTGGGCCACCGTTCGCCGCAGTGGGAGCCCGAGCCGCTGCGCTGGCTCGGCGTGAACGCGGGCCTGCAGACGATGGCCTGGGCCGACCGCCACGAGGCCAGGGCCGGCCGGCCGTCCCGGGCGGCCCGGGTCGTCGGCAGGTTCCTCGGCGCCTGACGCCACGAGCACAAGGCCGGAAGTGCCCGCGGCCAAGCGCTGGCGCAATTCGCTCCGGCCTTCCCCGGACTGCTACCATCACTGGGTCTTCGCGCCGCTAGCTCAATTGGCAGAGCAGCGGACTCTTAATCCGCGGGTTCGGGGTTCAAATCCCTGGCGGCGCACCCGTCCTGACCTGGGGTTTCAGCTTTATTTCGCGATCTTGAACGTGGTTGGTGGGGCCAGGGTGAGTCCCATGTGGGACCAGGCCCTCGGGGTGATCATTCCGCGTGTCGGCCTCGCCTGTTCCTGCGGGCTTTCTGGCATGGCGGATGCCCGGCTGGCGCGCCGGGTCAGCGTTGTCCAAGGTCTCCGGGCCGGCGGATAGGGCGGGTGATGGTTTCTTCACCTCCCTCGTTCCGGCCGAGTTGGCGCGGCGGCTCGGCACGGGGCTGCTGCGGGAAGCGATGGCGCTGCGAGGCAAGATGAGCCTGGCAGGCAGAGCTGACCCCCGGGCTGGCCGCAACGCTGCGGCACGCGGCACCGGGATGCGAGCCTTTCCACCTCGTCGATCTGAGTCGGTGTGAGCCCGCCCACGACATTGACCGCATCCGGAACGTACTCCCACGTCCAGTCGCTCATGCAGTAGCTGTTTCGGCCTGCCGCAAGATCTGGCTGATCTCCGACGCAGCCGCGCGGCGCTCCGCGCGATCCGGCGACTCAGCGACGATGCGCTCGCAGGCACGCAAGCGGGCCGCCAGCTGAGGCCAGCGTTCAACAGCAACCCAGCTGAACCAGTGCTCGACGAAGTGCCGCGCAGGAAGCAGACTGTACTCATCCCGCGCACGGGCAGTCGCAGCCGTCCAGTCAGCCTCGAATCTCGCGAGAGCCGCCGGGTCAAGCCGCGCCACAGCCGCGCGCAGCGCC
>JASHQP010000718.1 GCA_030039095.1 Streptosporangiaceae bacterium | reverse complement strand
GCGCTGCCGCGGCCGCCGCGCGGAGCGGCGGCGCCGCGAACGGCATCGAGCGGCTGCCGAACGTGCCGAGGTCGAACGGTGAGGTGTCGGTGTTGCCCATCACTACCCGCACCGAGGCCGAGGGCATCGCGAGTTCCTCGGCGACCAGCAGCCCCAGTGCGGTGCGGGTGCCCTGGCCGGCCTCGACCTTGCCGGTGAACGCCGTCACCGAGCCGTCGGCCCCGACGTGCACCCAGGCGCCGTCGTCCCCGGTGACGACCGTCACCAGGCCGTCGGGGAGCTGCTCGAAGAACGGCGCCGCGTCCCTGGCCTGATCCCAGGGCGGCACCCCGGCGGCGGGCACCGCGTCCGCGGGGCCGGAGTCCGAATCCGCGCCAGCGACCGGATCCAGCAGCTCCGGATGCTCCATGAGCTCGGCAGCCCGGCGGACCGCGCGCAGGATCCGTGGGTACGTGCAGCACCGGCACACGTTTGTCGACAGCTCCGCGGCGATCCTGGCGTCATCCGGGTGCGGCACGCGGTTCAGCAGCGCGGCGGTGGCCATGAGCCAGCCCGGCGTGCAGTACCCGCACTGCATCGCGCCGGTCTCCAGCCATGCCTGCTGCACCGGGTGCGCCACGCCGTCCTCGGCCAGCCCTTCGGCCGTTGTGACCCGCTGGCCGGCGGCCTCGGCCGCCGGCGTGCTGCACGCGGTTACCGCGCGGCGGCCGATCAGCACGGTGCAGGCGCCGCACGCGCCCTCGCCGCAGCCCAGCTTGGGACCGGTGATGCCCAGGTCCTCCCTGAGCACCTCGAGCAGGCTGCGGCCGCCGTCGGCCGCCACCTGCCGCTGCACACCATCGACGGTAATCGTGAACGGCATGAGGGCCTCTTCCTCGCTCTCCTCGGAGGATCTCATGACAGGGAGCAAACAGGGACATGCCAGGCAGACAACGCGCCCGATTGCGCTGGCAGCGGACCGATTGTCACTCGCGTGGGCACACTGCGTAAGAATGTCTCATGAGCAAACAGCCGAACCCGCCGCCACCGGGCGACAAGCCCGTGAACTCGGCACCACCACCACCGCCGGCATGGCGGCACTGGCTATGGCCGATCGCGCTGCTTGCGTTCTTCGCGCTGTGGCTGATCCTGCCGGGGATCAACGTCAAGACGCCGGTCAGCCTGACCTACTCGCAGTTCATCGCGGACTCCAGCGCGCACAAGATCAAGACGGTGGTGTTCGCGAGCGGCTCCAGCGGTGCCAACACCTCGGCCTCCGGCGAGCTGACGAACGGGAAGTCGTACGAGACCGTCATCCCCGGCTCGCCGACCACCACTCTCACCCAGCAGCTGACCTCCGACGGGGCCAAGATATCCGCGAACCCGCCGAGCTCGGGCCTGGGCACCGACCTGCTGTACTGGCTGATCCTGCTGCTGCCGTTCATCCTCGTGTTCTGGCTGTTCCGGCGCATGAGCCGGGGCGCGGGCGGCGGGGCTGGCCTGCAGGGCGTGCTCGGCGTCGGCCGGTCGCGGGCCAAGGTCTTCGACGCCGAGCGGCCGTCGACCAAGTTCAGCGACGTGGCCGGGTACGAGGGCGTGAAGTCCGAGATCGGCGAGGTGATCGACTTCCTGCGCAATCCCGCTCGGTACCAGCGCGCGGGCGCGGTGGCGCCGCGCGGGATGCTGATGATCGGGCCGCCGGGTACCGGCAAGACGCTGCTGGCGCGGGCCGTGGCGGGGGAGGCCTCGGTCCCGTTCTTCTCGGTCACCGGCTCCAGCTTCGTTGAGCTGTTCGTCGGGGTCGGCGCGGCGCGGGTACGCGACCTGTTCAGCGAGGCGCGCAAGCGGGCGCCAGCGATCATCTTCATCGACGAGATCGACGCGATCGGGCAGCGCCGGTCGGGGTCGGGCGCCGTGGTCTCCAACGACGAGCGCGAGCAGACCCTGAACCAGTTGCTGGCGGAGATGGACGGGTTCGACGTGGCGCAGGGGATCGTCGTGCTGGGCGCCACGAACCGGCCCGAGATCCTGGACCCGGCGCTGCTGCGGCCCGGCCGGTTCGACCGGCAGGTCACGATCCCGCTGCCGACGCTGCCCGAGCGCGCCGCGATCCTCGCCGTGCACTGCCGGGACAAGAAACTGGGCCCCGACGTCAATCTGAACGTGGTGGCCCGGGGGACGCCGGGGTTCTCCGGCGCCGACCTGGCGAACCTCGCGAACGAGGCGGCGATCAACGCGGTGCGCGGCAACCGCGATGTGCTGTCCGCGGACGACTTCGACATGGCCAGGGACCGGATCCTGCTCGGCCGGCGCGAGGGCTCGAACGTGCTGCTGCCGGACGAGAAGCACGCGGTGGCGATCCACGAGTCCGGGCACGCGATCGTCGCCGCGCTGTCGGATCACGCCGATCCGGTGGCGAAGGTCACGATCCTGCCGGCCGGGCAGACGCTCGGGGTGACCGAGCAGCTGCCGGTGGACGAGCGGCACCTCTACGCCGAGGACTATCTCACCGATTCGCTGGCGGTGCGGATGGGCGGGCGCGCCGCCGAGCTGGTCGAGTTCGGCCAGGGCTCGACCGGTGCCGCCAACGACCTGGCCAGCGCGACCGACCTGGCGACCAAGATGGTCCGCGAATTCGGGTTGTCGCCCGCGCTGGGGCCGATCGGGTATCCCGAAGGCGGGTCGGCGTTTCTGGGCGGCGGCGGGCAGGGCTTTTCGAGCCGGCCGTTCGCCGAGGCGACACAGGCCACCATCGACAGCGAGGTGTCGCGGCTGCTGCGCGAGGCCGAGCAGCACGCGGTGGACCTGATCCGCGACCACCGCAGCGAGCTCGAGCAGCTCGTCGACCTGCTGCTGGAGAAGGAGACCGTTGACGGTTCCGACGTGTACCGGATCGTCGGCAGGCCGGCGCCCGAGCACCGGCCCGAGGAAATGGCGATCGCCCCGCACGCCGCCACCACGCACGACGGTGCCCGGCCGTCGCGGTCGTCCGAGCCTCCCGCGTCCGGGCACCAGTGACGAGGCGGAAACCGGCAACAGGGCGGAGGACCGGATGAAGCTGCTGGTCCTCGGCGCCCGCGACGTGCATGCCCTGCTGCCGTACGGGGAGTGCACCGCCGCGATGCGGGAAGCGCTGGTCGCGTACCAGAGCGGCCAGGCACACCAGCCGCTGCGGACGATCATCAGGCCGCCGGCGGCGGCTGGGATGATGGCGCTGATGCCCGCCTACCTCGCCGACGGGCAGGATGCCACGGCGGCCTACGGCCTGAAGGCCATCTGCATCTTCGGCGGCAACCCGGCCCGCGGGCTTGACTCGCACCAGGGCGTGGTGCTGCTGTCCAGCGCGCAGACCGGCGAGCCGCTTGCCATGCTCAACGCGTCGGCGGTCACGGAGATACGCACCGCGGCCGTGTCGGCCGTCGCCACCGGGCTGCTGGCCCGGGCCGACGCGGCGGAACTGGCGATCATCGGCACCGGCGTGCAGGCTCGGTCGCACCTGCTGGCCGTCGCAAATGCGCGGCCGCTGGACCGGGTCCGGGTCGCGGGCCGGAACCCGGACAAGGCGCGCCGGTTCGCCGAGGACATGCGAGAGCACACCTCCGTGCCGGTGACCGCGTGCGACTCGGCGGCCGACGCGGTCGCCGGGGCCGGGATCGTCGTGACCGCCACGAGCTCGGCCGAGCCCGTGCTGCGCAGGGACTGGCTGGCGCCGGGCGCGCACGTCAACGCCGTCGGAGCGTGCGTGCCCCAGGCACGCGAACTCGACGCCGAGACGATGGCGGCCGCCGCCGTGTTCGCGGACAGCCGGGAGTCGGTCGCCAACGAGGCGGGCGACTACGTCCTGGCTCGGGCAGAAGGCGCGATCGGGCCTGACCACGTCCGGGCCGAGCTCGGTGAGCTGCTCACCGGCACCGCGCCGGGCCGCAGCGGGGACACCGAGATCACCGTCTTCGAATCGCTCGGCCTGGCCATCGAGGACCTGGTGGCGGCCAGGCTCGCCTACCGCAACGCCACCGGCCGGGGTGCGGGAACCTGGGTCGACTTCTAGTTTTCAGGTAGCGCGGCCACCGCCAGCGCCCCGGCCTGACCTGCTAGGCTCTCGCCATGCACGCGATCCGCACCGAAGGCTGGTGGCGCCGCCCCTGAGGCGGTTGCTGGCTCGCGCACGCTGCAGATCCTGACAACGACCGCCCGGTAGCCGGCGGTCGTTTCTGTTGCCCGCACCGTCGGCACCCGGGCCCATAGCCGAGGGGCCGACGTGGACCTGACCCAGTACGAGACCGGCGGCGGAATCCGGGTGACCCGCACCGCCACCTCGTTCGATCCCGACCTCCTCGAGGAGATCACCGAGCAGGTCGAGGCGCGCCGGGGCGGCGTGCTGAGCTCGGGCATGGAGTACCCGGGCCGCTACAGCCGCTGGCACATGGCATACGTTGACCCGTGCATCGAGCTGGTCGCGCGCGGCCGCAGGGTCACCGCGACCGCGCTCAACGCCCGCGGCCGGCTGATATTGCCCGTCATAACCGGGGCAATGGGCCAGGCCGGCGAGCCTGTGCCCGGCGGCCCTGGGTCCAGCAGCGTCGTCATCCATGAGGCTGAGGGCACGTTCACCGAGGAGGAGCGGAGCCGGCGGCCCACGGTGTTCTCGGCGCTCCGCCAGATCATCGCCGCGTTCGCCGGGCCCGACCCGCACCTGGGCCTCTACGGTGCATTCGGGTACGACCTGGCATTCCAGTTCGAGCCGGTGCGGCTGCGGCACACCAGGCCAGCGGACCAGCGTGACCTCGTGCTGCACCTGCCCGACCGGCTGTACGTGCTGGACCGCAAGCGGGAGACCGCGACCTGCTACAGCTACGAGTTCGAGGCGGCCGGCGCGTCGACCGAGGGCCTGCCACGCGACCCTGACCAGCCGCTGGCTGACCAGACCGGGCTGGCGCGCCGCGTTAAGGTCACTGAACTTCCCGAGGAACCCAGGCCAGGCTCGTTCGCTCGGATCGTGGAGCAGGCGCGGGAGCGGTTCGCCCGCGGTGACCTGTTCGAGGTGGTCCCCAGCCACGTCTTTCACGGAACGTGCGGCTCGCCCGCCGCCTTCTACGAGCGGCTGCGGCGGCGCAACCCGGCGCCGTACGAGTTCTTCCTCAACCTGGGCCAGGGGGAGTACCTGGTCGGGGCCTCGCCGGAGATGTACGTGCGGGTGACCGGTGACCGGGTGGAGACCTGCCCGATCTCCGGGACCATCGCCCGGGGCGGCGACGCGCTGGCCGACGCCGAGAACATCCGCTCCCTGCTCACCTCCGCCAAGGAGGAGTCCGAGCTGACCATGTGCACGGACGTGGACCGCAACGACAAGTCCCGGGTGTGCGAGCCGGGCAGCGTCCGGGTGATCGGCCGGCGGCAGATCGAGATCTACAGCAGGCTGATCCACACCGTGGACCACGTGGAGGGGCGGCTGCGGCCCGGCTTCGACGCGCTGGACGCGTTCTTGACCCACATGTGGGCTGTGACCGTGACCGGCGCGCCCAAGACCTGGGCCATGCAGTTCATCGAGGACCACGAGGACCGTCCCCGGCGCTGGTACGGCGGGGCGGTCGGGATGATCGGCTTCGACGGCGGGATGAACACCGGGCTGACCCTGCGCACCGCGCACATCCGCGGCGAGACGGCCGCGGTCCGGGCCGGGGCGACGCTGCTGTTCGACTCCGACCCTGACGCGGAAGAACGGGAGACGCAGCTGAAGGCCAGGGCGCTGCTCGAGGCGCTGCGCGATCAGGCCCCGTCCGACGGGCCGGAACGCGCCGACGAGGCGCCCGGCGCCGGCCTGAAGGTGCTCCTGGTCGACCACCAGGACTCGTTCGTGCACACGCTGGCCGGCTACTTCCGTGAGGCGGGCGCGGAGGTGACCACGCTGCGGGCCGGGTTCGACCCGGCGCTGCTCGACGACTACCGGCCCGGCCTGGTGGTGCTCTCGCCCGGTCCGGGCAGGCCCGCCGACTTCGGCTGCGACGCGCTGCTGGCCGCGCTCGACGACCGGGGTCTCGCCGCGTTCGGTGTGTGCCTGGGCATGCAGGCGATGGTCGAGCACGCGGGCGGGCAACTCGGCCTGCTGGCCACGCCGGTGCACGGCAAGCCGGGGACCGTGCGGGTGCTCGCCGGCGCGGCGGCCTGCGGCCTGCTGGCCGGCCTGCCGGCCGAGTTCACCGCCGGGCGCTATCACTCGCTGCACGCCGTTGCGGGCGGCGTTGCGGGCGGGTTCTCGGTCACCGCGGTCACCCCGGACGGTGTGGTGATGGCGATCGAGGACCAGGCGGCCGGGCGGTGGGGAGTGCAGTTCCACCCGGAGTCGATCCTGAGCGCGTCCGGCCGGGCCGGTCACCAGGTGATCGCGAACGTGCTGCGGCTGGCCAGGGCGCGGTCACGGGACACGGTCGGCAGCGGCAATCGCCGGTGAGCCCGGTGGAAGACTGACGGTGGCTCCTAGCAGAATGACGATCATGCCGGACATCACCTTCCGCAGCGACATGACCGTCGAGCTCGTCAAGCATGCAGCCTCCGACGCCGATGTGATCTGGGCAGCGCGCGTCTCCACCAAGGGTGAGCAGTCGCTCGCCGACGTCGACGCCGACGCCGACTGCAATGCGCGGGCGCTGATGAACTTCCTCTCCCTGCGGGTGACGCACCCGGACTCCGCGTTCCCCTCGTTCCCGCAGCGTGAGATCGAGATGGTGGCCGAGCAGATGGAAGCGCTGTGGGCGGGTCTGATGCCGCTGACCCACGCGGCGTTCGAGCGCAACGGCCGGGTCTGCCCGTAATCACCGGCGCGCCATACCGCGGTGGCGCAAGGTGTGACAGTGTTTGCCGCATGCCAGCGATTTCGTACCAGGTAGCCGACCGCACCACGCACGGATACCTCGCGGTGCCCCCGGCCGGTGCGGCCCCGGGGCCGTGGCACGCCGTGGTCGTGATCCACGAGGCGTTCGGCCTGAACGACGACATCAGGAACAAGGCGGACCAGTTCGCGGCGCACGGATACCTGGCCCTCGCGCCCGATCTCTACGACGGCAGGTCATGGGTGCGCTGCGTGGCTGGTGCGATCCGCCAGGTCCGGGCCGGGTCCGGGCCCGCCTTCGACACGCTGGAGGCGACGCGCGGGTACCTGGCCGCCCGGGACGACTGCACGGGCCGGACCGGTGTCATCGGCTTCTGCCTGGGCGGAGGGTTCGCGCTGCTCTGCGCTCCGCGGGACGGCTTCGCCGTGGCGTCGGTGAACTACGGCGACGTTCCGCAGGACGCCGAGAACGCGCTGCGCGGGGCGTGCCCGGTCGTCGCGAGCTACGGTGCCCGGGATCCCATGGGCACCAAGGCTCCGGAGCGGCTGCAGCGTGCCCTGACCGTGCTCGAGATCCCGCATGACGTGCAGGTCTACCCGGGGGTCGGCCATCGCTTCCTGACCGAGCCGTCGGGTGCGATGGCGCTGCTCTCGAAGGTCGCCAGGATGAACTACGTGGAGTCCGACGCGGCCGACGCATGGCGGCGGATTTACGCGTTCTTCGGCGAGCACCTGGAGGGCTGAACGCTCGGCCGGCACGATGCAGAACGGGATTGCATCGCGGGCAATTGCAGCTCTTAGAACGTGCGTGGGATTGCACCGCACGAAAGTTTCCTAGGTCGATGCGCGGGATGGGATTGCACGCGGGGTGCGCGCTAACCCGAGCCTGAAGCTGGCGTAGCTGCGTGGGATTGCATGCCGCTCATTTGCGGCGGCTGCTACCGCGTGGATTCCGGCTGATCGTGGCGGATCTGGCCCGGCTGGACGCGGTTCGCGAGAAGTGAAACCGTCCGCCGCACCATGAGCTCGGGGCCGCTTATGAAGATTTCCCTGCCGTCGCATTTCGCGTAGCGAGCGGCGACATCGGGAAGCTGCCCGTTGATGCCGTCAAATTCTTCCTGCTGTGCGGCAACGGGAATCACCGTGAGCCCCGAGTAGATCCACTCGAGGACCCGCAGATCCGGCAGGTCGTACAGGTCGTCGGTGGACCGTGCCCCGAAGAACAGCACGATCTCCCGGCGGCTCCCCGGCTTGCTGGCGTTGATCACTCCCTCGACGATCGCCTTGACCGGGGCGAGCCCGGTGCCGCCGGCGATGCACAGCAGAGGGGCGTCCCGGCCACCGGGCACGGTCATCTCGCCGCACGCCCGGCCGAGCAGCAGGGTGTCGCCTGGCCGCGTGTTGTGCACCAGCGACCCGCTCACCATGCCGCCGCGCACGCCGCGGACGTGCAGGTCTATCAGGCCGTTCTCCCGGGGCGCGTTGGCGATCGAGAAGTTGCGCCAGATCCGCGGCCATCGCGGCACCTGCACAGCGACGTACTGGCCCGGCGTGTAGCGCAGCGGCTGGTCCGGCTTGATCGTCAGCACCGCGAGGTCCGGCCGGCGCAGGTCGTGCTGCACCACCTCGCCGACCCACCAGGGCGGCTGCAGCGCCGCGTCGCGCTCGGCCGCGGCCAGCATCCCGGCGCAGACACGGCCCAGAGCGGCGTCCCAGGCCGCCTGCGTCCTGGCGGTCCAGTTGCGGGAGTTGAAATGCCGGACCGTTTCGGCGAGCACGGTCAGGAAAGGCTCATAGTGCCGTTCCTTGACGCCGAATTTCCGGTGATCCCGGCCGATCTGGCCGAGATAGTCGGCCAGGTACTCCGGGTTATCGATGTGCCACACTATACGGGCGAGCGCGCCGAATACCAGCTCCATATGGTCGTGCATTGCATGCGGAAACATGGAGCGGATTTCCGGATGGCACACAAAAAGGCGAGCGTAAAAGTGCTCCATCACCAGATCGGGATTCTCAGTAAGATGGGCGAAGGATTCCTTCACCAGCCGGGCATCAAAATCCCTGGCGTCCGCAGCGGGCTCTTCCGGCCGACCGGAACTGGGCCACTCCTGAGGGGCCGCAACGTCATCATTTACGCCAGAGCCGGAAACTATTGCTGAAAAGCGCCAATCCGGATCTGTTAAGGAAAAAAGTCGTTCCTGATGTGGTGCACGACGCCGCCCGAAGGGCGAGCGGGCCTGCTGACCTGCGAAGCTGACCAGGGGAGTATCGTCAGGGTAGCCGCCGTCCAGCGCGATCGCCATAGTCTGAGTGTCGCATCCTGACATGCCATATACAACCTTTTTCGGCGTGGTTGCGCGAGGGAATACGCAGAGTAGTGGAATGCCGTTCGGCAAGCTTTAGCGATCATGTCCAGTATCGGCGCTGGATTATCGGCCGCTAGGCCACTTTCGCGTTTACGCCAGCCGAGGCCGGCCGCCGGTGAATTATTCGGGGCGTCACCGACCGTATCCGGCTGCATCACTCGTTTGGCCGCGCCGCAGCACCGCGGTGCATCATCATGGGCTCATGACGCGCCCGATCATCGGCATCACCAGCGAGATGGCCGCCGCCGGCTGGGACGGTCGCGTGCGGGAAGCCGTGCTGCTGCCCGCCAGCTACGCCCTGGCGCTGCAGCGGTCCGGATGCGCCCCGGTGCTGCTGCCGTCGGCGTCCTATCTGCCTCCTGGCCTCGCGGCAGCGCTCGGCGGGCTGGTGTTCTCCGACGGCGCCGGCCACGCCGGCGAGGTCACGCTCATGCAGTCCGCGATCCGGGCCGGGCTTCCGCTGCTCGCCATCGGCCGCGCCATGCTGGTGCTGAACGCCGCCAGCGGCGGCCCGCTGACCAGGCCCGGTGACGGCGGCCCGCCGCCCGGCGCGGTGACGTGGATCGACCGGGAGGTGCGGATCAGCCCGGACAGCAGGCTTGGCCGGCTGCTCGGGCCCAGCCTCACGGCTCCGTTCGCGAGCGTGCCGTCAGCGGGCGGCGAGGCGGTGGGCAGGCTCGGCGCCGACGTGTCCGCGGTCGCCTGGGCGGACGGGGAGTCGATCGAGGCCATCGAGCTGGCCGGGCACCCGTTCGCGCTCGGCGTGCGGTGGCATCCCGAGCGGGGCGAGGACATCCGGGTCTTCGAGGGACTGCGGGCCGCGGCCGGCAGTCGCTCCGCGGCCGCCTGACCGCAGCAACGCTCGGACCGCAGCAACGCTCGGACCGCAACCTGCGCCGCGCAACGTGCGCATGGAAGGGCGGTGCCGCACGCGGTCCCTGGGCTAGATGGGGGCGGAGTATCCGGAGACCCAGTGCACCTGCAGCCAGGTGATCGCGGCCGACCAGGCCCCGGTCACCTCGAGCACCCCGACGAGCACGAGCATGCCGCCGCCGATGGCGGTGATCAGGCGCGCGTGGCGGCGGGCGAACCCGAACGCGCGCATGCCGCGCTGGAACGCCAGCGCCACGATCAGGAACGGGATGCCCAGGCCGAGGCAGTAGACGAACGCGAGGAACGCGCCGCGGACCGCGGTCCCCGAGGTCTCGGCGAGCGTGAGCACCGCGGTCAGCGTGGGACCGATGCACGGGGACCAGCCCAGGCCGAACAGCACGCCCAGCAGCGGAGCGCCGGCGAGGCCGGCCCGCGGCCGCAGCGACGGCCGGATGATCCGCCCGGCGAGCGTGAACCGGTCGAGCAGCCCGGCGAACAGCAGGCCGAGCACGATCGTCAGCGCACCGAGCACCTGCGTCAGAACCTGCTGGTGCGCCCTGAGCGCGGCGCCGAGCCCGCCGAACGCCAGCCCGTACGACGTGTAGAGGACCGAGAACCCGAGGACGAACAGCGCGGTGCCCACCACCACCCGGCTGCGGGGCGGCTGCACCGCCACCGCCGCCGTCGCAGCCACCGGTGGGGTTCCGGCACCGGCCGGTGCAGCCCTGGCCAGGCGGGCCGGGGCAGCCGCTCCGGGCTGGGCACCGACGGCCTGTGCGCGG